>NZ_LIQQ01000180.1:0-157 GCF_001418565.1 Streptomyces graminilatus
GGGGCGGGCCGTGGTGTAGGCGTGGGCGAACAGGTCCCAGTCGATGTCGGTGACGGCGATGCTGGTGTCGTCGTGGTCGAGGGCCTGTCGCAGGGCGCGGAGGGCGAGTTCGGGGCTCATGGGGCGCACACCGTGCCGCTGGAGACGGTCGCCGACC
>NZ_LIQQ01000180.1:188-24420 GCF_001418565.1 Streptomyces graminilatus
AGGAGAACAGGACGAACGCGGTGAGGTCGAGGTCGGCGGTGAGGACGTCCAGGTTGCGGGCGCCGCCGACCTTGACGCGCAGCACCTCGGCGAGGTGGTCGGGGGTGAGGGTGGTGATGACGCCGTCGTGCAGGACCGCGGCGGTGTGGAAGACGGCGGTGAGCGGCCGTTCGGCGGGGATGTTCGCGAGCAGGGCGGCGAGCTGGTCGCGGTCGGCGATGTCACAGGCCGCGAACTCGACGTGCCCGGCACCGAGTTCGGTGAGTTCGGCGTGGAGTTCGGCCGTGCCGGGGGCGTCGGCTCCGGTGCGGCTGACGAGCAGGAGGCCGGGGGCGCCCTGGCGGGCGAGGGCGCGGGCGACCTGACGGCCGAGGGCGCCGGTGCCGCCGGTGACGAGGACGGTACCGGTGGGTGTCCAGTCGCGGCCCGAGTCCAGGCCGCCGATGGCGGCACGGTGGAGGCGGCGGCCGAGCAGCCCTGTGGGGCGGAGGGCGAGTTGGTCCTCGTGTCCCGTCCGGCCGCTCTCGCCGGCTGCGGCGAGGGCCGCGGTGAGCCGTTCGGCGGTGGTGCGGTCGACGGTGGCGGGCAGATCGAGCAGGCCGCCCCAGCGCTGCGGCTGTTCGAGGGCGACGACGCGGCCGAAGCCCCAGACGAGGGCCTGGTGCGGGGCGTCGACGGTCTCGGTCGCGGCGGTGGCGACGGCACCACGGGTGACGAACCAGACCGGTGCCTCCTGAGTCAGGTCGTCCAGCGCCTGGACCAGGGAGACGGTGGCGGCGAAACCTCGGGGCAGGCCGGGCAGACCGTCGTACTCGTCGGCGTCGAGGGCGAGCAGCGACAGGACGGCGCGCGGCCGGTCCTGACCGGTGGCGCGGATGAGTTCGGCGATACGGTCGCGGCCGTCGTGCGGTGCTACGGCGACGGTGACCGGGTCGGCTCCGGCACGGGCCAGGGTGTCGATGACGGCGGTGGCCAGGGCATGGCCCGGGTGGGCGGGATCCTGGTGGCTCGCGGGCAGGACGACTAGCCAAGTGCCGTCCAGAATCGGTGACTTGGCGACCGTCAGTGGCTTCCAGCCCACGCGGTAGCGCCAGTTGTCGACGGCGGCGTGCGCGCGGCTGCGCCTGCGGTAGTCGCTGAGGGCGGGCAGAACCGTGGAGAGGGTGGTCTCGTCGAGATGGAGGGCGGCGGACAGCGGGCCGGTCTCGCCGTTCTCCACGCGCTCCCAGAAGCGGGCGTCGAGGTCCGGGCCGGCGACGGTGTCCGTCGTGGTCCCGGGGTGCCGGGCCGGTGTGGGCCAGTACGTCCGGTGCTGGAAGGCGTAGGTGGGCAGATCCACGCGGGTCGCGGCGCCGATCAGGGCAGGCCAGTCGACGGCGGCCGCGCCACGTACACCCAACTCGGCGAGCGAGGCCAGGAAGCGGCGAGGTCCGCCCTCACCGCGACGCAGCGTGCCGGTGACGACGGTGCCGGTGCGGCCGGTTTCGTCAAGGGTGTCCCGAACCGCCGCGGTGAGCACGGGATGCGGGCTGGACTCGACGAAGGCCCGGAACCCGTCCCCCGCCAACTCCCGCACCGCGTCGGCGAAACGCACCGTGCGGCGCAGGTTCTCGTACCAGTAGGTCGCGTCGAGATTCTCGGTGTCCAGCCAGTCGCAGGTCACCGTCGAGAAGAACGGCACACTCGCGGTCCGAGGACGCACCGCCTCGAGATCGGTCAGCAACCGGTCCCGGATCTCCTCCACCTGAGCCGAATGAGACGCGTAGTCGACGGGAATCAGCCGCGCCTGCGCCCCGTCGGCCGTCAGTTCCGCGACCAGCTCCGCGACGGCATCGGCGTCACCTGAAACGATCACGGAAGCGGGACCGTTGACCGCGGCCACCGACACCCGCCCGTCCCGACGGGCGAGCCGCTCGCGGACATCGGCGACAGGAAGCAGAACCGACGCCATGCCACCACGCCCGGCGAGCGCCGTGATCGCCTTGCTGCGCAGTACGACCACACGCGCCGCGTCCTCCAGCGAGAGCCCGCCGGCCACACAGGCAGCCGCGATCTCCCCCTGGCTGTGACCCACCACGGCGTCGGGACGCACACCCCGCGACTGCCACAGCCGCGCCAGCGACACCATCGCCACGAACAGCAGCGGCTGGACCACATCCACGCGCTCGAACGACGGAGCGCCGTCGGCGCCGCGCAGCACGCCCTCCACCGACCAGTCCACCCACCGCTCCACGGCAGCCGCACAGGCGGTGAAGTGCTCACGGAACTCGGCGTCGGCGTCCAGGAGTTCGAGTGCCATCCCGGCCCACTGCGGACCCTGGCCGGGAAACACGAAGACCGTCTTGCCGTCCACGTCCGCGACGCCCCGCACCAGCCCCGGCGCCGGCCCGTCCGCCGCCAACGCCGCCAGACCGCGCAGCAGTTCCTCACGGCCGTCGGCGAGGAGCACAGCACGGTGTTCGAACGCGGACCGGGTCGCCGCGAGTGACCAGGCGATGTCGTGCGGGGCGAGCGCGTCGTCGCGCAGTCGGGCGTGCAGGGCCGCGGCCTGTGCCCGCAGTGCGGCGGCACCGCGGCCGGAGACGACGTACGGCAGTGGGGTGTCGGACGAGGGCGGAACCGGCTGTTCGGCCTGTTCGGGCGCCGGGTGGGGGGTGGGCTGTTCGAGGATGACGTGCGCGTTGGTGCCGCTGACGCCGAAGGAGGAGACGCCCGCCAGGCGCGGGCGGTCGGCGGTGGGCCAGGGGCGGGATTCGGTGAGCAGTTCGACGTGGCCCGCTGTCCAGTCGACGTGTGAGGAGGGCCGGTCGACGTGGAGGGTGCGGGGCAGCAGGCCGTGCCGCATCGCCAGGACCATTTTCATGACGCCGGCGACTCCGGCGGCCGCCTGGGCGTGGCCGATGTTGGACTTGACCGAGCCGAGCCACAACGGCCGTTCGGGATGCCGGTCCTGCCCGTAGGTGGCCAGGAGCGCCTGGGCCTCGATGGGGTCGCCGAGGGTGGTGCCCGTACCGTGGGCCTCGACGGCGTCGACGTCGGCGGTGGAGAGCTGGGCGTCGGCGAGTGCCTGCCAGATGACGCGCTGCTGGGAGGGTCCGTTGGGGGCGGTGAGGCCGTTGCTCGCGCCGTCCTGGTTGACGGCGCTGCCGCGGACCACCGCGAGGACGGGGTGGCCGAGGCGGCGGGCGTCGGACAGCCGCTCGACCAGCAGCATGCCGGCGCCCTCGGCCCAGCCGGTGCCGTCGGCGGCCTCGGCGAACGCCTTGCAGCGGCCGTCGGGGGCGAGGCCCCGCTGCCGGCTGAACTCCATGAACAGTCCGGGCGTCGACAGCACGGTGACCCCGCCCGCCAGCGCCAGATCGCACTCCCGTGCCCGCAGCGCCCTGACGGCCAGGTGCAGGGCCACCAGCGAGGAGGAGCAGGCGGTGTCGATGGTGACCGCGGGGCCCTCCAGGCCGAGGGTGTAGGAGATACGGCCGGAGACGACACTGGCGGCGTTGCCCGTGCCGACATGTCCCTCCAGCGTCTCCTGGGAGCCGACCAGCAGTGCCGGGTAGTCCTGACCGTTGGTACCGGCGAACACTCCGGTACGGGAGCCGCGCAGAGCCGTCGGGTCGATGCCGGCCCGTTCGAACGCCTCCCAGGAGATCTCCAGCAGGAGTCGCTGCTGCGGGTCCATCGCCATGGCCTCGCGGGGTGAGATCCCGAAGAACGACGCGTCGAAGTCGCCCGCGTCGGTGAGGGCTCCGCCGGAGACGCTGTACGTCTTGCCAGGTCTGCCGGGCTCGGGGTCGTAATGGTCGGCGAGGTTCCAGCCGCGGTCGGTGGGCCACTCGGTCACGGCGTCACCACCCGCGTCGAGCAGGCGCCACAGCTCTTCGGGCGAGTCGGCGCCACCCGGGAAGCGGCAGCTCATCGCGACGATGGCCACCGGTTCCCGGGACGCGGACTCCGCCTCGCGCAGCCGCTTGCGGGTCTCGTGGAGGTCACCGGTGACCTTCTTGAGGTAGCTGAGAAGCTTTTCCTGCTCGTTCATGCGTGCTCAGCCACCTTGAAGGTCGTGTCGGTGCGGTCGGCCGTGTGCGATGTCGATGCTCCGGCCGGTCATGGGCCCGGTCCGGCCGGTCTTGTACGAGGTGCGGTCCGTCATGAGAGGTCGAGGTCGTTGTCGATCAGGGCGAAGATCGCTTCCGCGTCGGCGGAGTCGATACGGTCCTGGAGGTTCTCCGCGCCCTCGTCCCCGCTCTCCGTGACCCGTTCGCCTTGGCCGTTCCAGCGGGTGGCGAGGGCCAGCAGACGGGAGGCGATCCGGCCGGACCGCTCGTCGTTCCCGTCGAGTCCGGCCAGCGCCGCCTCCAGTCGGTCGAGCGCGTCCAGGACGGGCGCGCCCCCGTCGTCGCCGACGATCAGCGACTGCAGATGACGGGCGAGGACACGCGGTGTGGGCTGGTCGAACAGGAGTGTCGCGGGCAGTTGGAGTCCGGCGGCCACCCCGAGCCGGTTGCGCAGTTCGACCGCCATCAGCGAGTCGAAGCCGAGTTCGCTGAAGGCACGGTCGGCGTCGATCGCGTCCGCGGAGGCGTGGCCGAGAACGGTGGCGACATGGCCGCGGACGAACTGGACCAGCAGCCGCTCCTGCTCGCCCGGTGCGAGGCCGGCGATCCGGCCGCGCAGCGCACCGCCCGCCTCCTCGGCTCCGCCGTCGTTCCCGGCGGCGGCCGTCCGCGTCAACAAGGCCTGCGCTTCGGGCAGTTCGGCGAGCAGCGGGGCCGGCCGTGCGGCGGTGAAGCCGGGTACGAAGCGGTCCCAGGCCAGGTCGGCGACGGTCAGCCCGGCGTCGGCGCGGGCCATCGCCCGGTCGAGGGCGGTGAGGGCGGCGTCCGGGTCGAGCGGGACGACACCTCCGCTCCGCAGCCGGGTCTCGGCCTCCGGTCCTTCCGCGGCCATACCGCCGCCGGCCCACGGCCCCCAGGCCACGGCCGTGGCGGGCAGCCCTTCGGCGCGGCGCCGGGCGGCGAGCGCGTCGAGGTAGGCGTTGGCGGCGGCGTAGTTGCCCTGGCCCGCCGAGCCGACCGTGCCGGCGAAGGAGGAGAACAGGACGAACGCCGACAGTTCACGGTCGCGGGTGAGCCGGTCGAGGTTGCGGGCGGCGGCCAGCTTGGGCCGCAGTACCGCCTCCAGCCGTTCGGGGGTGAGCGCCTGGAGCAGTCCGTCGTCCAGGATTCCCGCGGCGTGGACGACGGCGTCGACCGGGTGCTCGGCCAGCAGTGCGGCCAGGGCGTCCGGGTCGGCGGTGTCGCAGGCCGCGAGGGTGACCTGGGTTCCGGTGGCGGTGAGTTCGGCGCGCAGTGTCCCGGCGCCTTCGGCGTCCGGGCCGCGCCGGCCGACCAGCACCAGGTGCCGGGCGCCACGGTCGGCGAGCCGACGCGCGACACGCGCGCCCAGGGCACCGGTTCCGCCGGTGATCAGTACGGTCTCGCCCGCGCAGTCCCACTCGGGTGTCCCGCCCGGCGCGACCGGCCTGGCGTGCACCAGGCGGCGGGCGAAGACGCCCGCGGCCCGTACGGCGGCCTGGTCCTCCCGGGTGTCCCCCACGGTGCCGGACAGCAGTCCGGCGAGCCGTTCGCCGGTCCGGCCGTCGAGGTCGGCGGGGAGGTCGACAAGGCCGCCCCAGCGCTGCGGGTACTCCAGCGCGGCGACCCGGCCGAGGCCCCAGGCGGCTGCCTGCACCGGCGAGGTCACCCGTTCCCGGTCGGTGACGGCGACGGCTCCGGAGGTGACGCACCAGAGCGGGGCGCCGACCTCCAGGTCACCGAGGGCCTGCGTCAGGGCGAGCAGCGCCGCCAGGCCGGCGGGGGTGGCTGCGGCATCCGTGGTCCCGTACGCCGCGGGCTCCTCGTCGAGCGTCAGCAGCGACAACACGCCCTGCACGCTTTCCAGTTCGGGCAGCTTGCGCAGCCGCTCCGCGAGTTGGGTCCGGTCGGTGAGGGCACAGTCGACGGCGAACGGTACGACCCGCGCCCCGCACCCGCCCAGGCTTGCGGCGAGCGCGTGGATCCATGGGTCGTCCGCCCGCAAGACGGGCAGCGCCAGCAGCCAGGTGCCGGAGAGAACGGGCGGCTGTCCGTCGGGCACCGGCCGCCAGGTCACGGTGTACTCCCAGGAGTCGAGCGCGCTCGACTCGCGGCGACGGCGCCGCCAGGACGACAGCGCGGGCAGCAGCTCACTGAGCGGGGTGTCGTCCCCGAGGCCGGGCCGGTCGGTCAGCCCACCGAGGTCACCGCGTTCGACGGCGGCCCAGAACTCCTCGTCCACGGGGTCGGGTTCACCGTTCACCGAACCGTACGAGGAGCCGTACGACGAGCCGTTCGCCGTGCCGTTACCAGTGGCCGGCTGTGCGGCTTCGAGCCAGTACCGGTCGCGTTGGAAGGCGTAGGTCGGCAGCTCGACCGTGCGGGCCGGTCCGGTCTGGGCCGATCCGGTCTGGCCGGCCCGGCCGGCCTGACTGACGGTCCCTGTCGGTCCGTTGAGCCCGGTCGGCGCGTCGGCGAGGCCGCGCGCATGCAGCGTACCGGCGGCCAGCAGCGCGGCGACCGCCTCCGGGCGGCCCCGGCGCAGTACGGGGACGGCGACGGGCGAACCGGCGGGTTCATCCGGTCCGTGGTCGGCGTGGGCGGAGAGGGTGTCGAGGGTCATGGCCGTCAACGAGCCGTCCGGGCCGAGTTCGACGAAGCAGCCGACGCCGTCGCCCTGGAGGGCGCGCACGCCGTCCGCGAAGCGCACGGTCTGCCGTACGTGGCGCACCCAGTGTCCGGGTGACGTCAGTTCGGCCTCCGTGGCCCGGTGTCCCGTCACGTTGGAGACGATCGGGATCGTGGGCGCGGCGAATCGCACGCCGCGCGCGACCTCTTCGAACTCCGCAAGCATCGCGTCCATATGCGCCGAGTGAAACGCATGGCTGACCCGCAAACCCCTAGTCTTTCGGCCCAGCGCGGCGAAATGCCCGGTGACGTCCGTGACTGCGTCCTCGTCTCCGGAGACGACCAGCGCGGTGGGCCCGTTGACGGCGGCGATACCGATGTGTTTCTCACGCCCCGCCAGCAGCGGCGCGACCTCGTCCTCGGACGCCTGTACGGCGGCCATCGCGCCGCCCTCGGGCAGTGCCTCCATCAGCCGTCCCCGTGCGGCGACCAGCGCGCAGGCGTCCGGCAGCGACAGCACCCCGGAGACGTACGCGGCGGACAGTTCGCCGATGGAGTGCCCCATCAGCACGTCCGGTGTCACATTCCACGAGCGCGTCAGGTCGTACAGCGCCACGTGCACGGCGAACAGCGCGGGCTGGGTGTACGCGGTGCGGTCCAGCAGCGCGGCCTCCGCCGTGCCCTCCTGGGCCGTCACCACGTCGGCCAGGGGCACGTCGAGGTGCGGGGCGAAGGCGTCGCAGACCCGGTGGAAGGCCTCGGCGTACACCGGGAACCGGTCGAGGAGTTCCCGGCCCATGCCGGGCCGCTGCGAGCCCTGCCCGCTGAACAGGAACGCCGTACGCTCCGACGGCCCGCTACGGCCGCGCACCGCACCGGCGGCGTCCTCGTCACGTCCGAGAGCGGAGAGTCCGGCCAGCAGGTCCTCGCGGTTCTCACCGACCACCACGGCACGGTGCTCGAACACCGTGCGGCCCGTGGCCAGTGAGTGCGCGACGTCGGCCGGCGTCTCCTCCGGGCGGGCGGTCAGATGGGCGCGCAGCCGCTCGGCCTGTCCGCGCAGTGCGGCGGCCGACCGTGCGCTGAGCGGCCACGCGACCGGCCCGGCGGTCCGCGCCGCCTCGGGAACGGGCTCCACGACGCCTTCCTCCAGGACGACGTGCGCGTTGGTACCGCTGATACCGAACGAGGACACCGCGGCCCGCCGCGGACGGTCCGACTCCGGCCACGGCTGAGCCTCGGCCAGCAGCTCGATCCGGCCCGTCGACCAGTCGACATGGGTGGTCGGCTCGGTGAGGTGCAGCGTGCGGGGCAGCATTCCGTGCCGCATCGCCAGCACCATCTTGACGACCCCGGCGACGCCCGCCGCGGCCTGCGTGTGCCCGATGTTCGACTTCACCGAACCGAGCCACAGCGGCCGGTCGGACTCCCTGCCCTGCCCGTACGTGGCCAGCAGCGCCTGCGCCTCGATGGGGTCACCCAGCTTGGTTCCGGTGCCGTGCGCCTCCACGGCGTCGACGTCCGCTGAGGTGAGGCCGCCGGCCGTCAACGCCGCCTGGATGACGCGCTGTTGGGAGGGGCCGTTGGGAGCGGTGAGTCCGTTGCTCGCGCCGTCGGAGTTGACGGCACTGCCCCGGACCACCGCGAGTACCGGATGCCCGTTGCGTCGGGCGTCGGACAGCCGTTCCAGCAGCAGGATGCCGGCGCCCTCGCCCCAGCCGGTGCCGTCCGCGTCGTCGGAGAACGCCTTGCACCGGTTGTCCCCGGCCAGCCCGCCCTGCCGCTGGAACTCGGCGAACGCGCCGGGTGTCGCCATCACCGTCACCCCACCGGCCAGTGCCAGATCGCACTCTCCGGACCGCAGCGACTGCGCGGCCAAGTGCAACGCCACCAGCGAGGACGAACAGGCGGTGTCGACCGTGACCGCCGGACCCTCCAGGCCCAGCACATAGGCGACCCGACCGGAGGCGACGCTCGCGGCGTGCCCGGTCAGCAGTTGCCCCTGGGCGTCGTCGGGCACGGCGTGCGCGGCGGATCCGTAACCCTGGTAGTTGGTGCCGACGAACACACCCGTACGCGAGCCGTGCAGTCCGCGCGGGTCGATCGCCGCCCGTTCCAGTGCCTCCCAGGAGATCTCCAGCAGCAGCCGCTGCTGCGGGTCCATGGCGAGGGCCTCACGCGGCGAGATCCCGAAGAAGTCGGCGTCGAAGTCGGCGGCGTCGTACAGGAAGCCGCCCTCGAAGCCGTCCGTCTGCCAGCCGCGATCCGCGGGCGGTGCCCCGATCGCGTCCACTCCGTCGGCGAGCAGCTGCCAGAACTCCTCCGGACCACGCACGCCACCGGGGAAGCGGCAGCCGATCCCCACGATCGCGATCCGCTCGTCGTCGCCGGACTGCTCGAAGGTTCGCACACCGGTGCGCGGCGCGAGAGCCGTAGTGCCTGCCAATGGGACGGCACCGCCGAAGAGTTCACCACCGATGTGTCGTGCGAGTGCCGCCGGCGACGGATAGTCGAACACCAGGGTCGCGGGCAGTCGCAGCTCGGTCGCCGCGTTGAGGCGGTTGCGCAGTTCCACGGCGGTCAGCGAGTCGACGCCCAGGCCCCGGAAGTCCCGGGTGGCCTCCACGGCCTCCGGACTGGTGTGACCCAACACCATCGCCGTCTGGGTGCGTACGAGTTCGAGGACCGCGGTTTCGCGCTCGCCCTGCGGAAGCGCTCCGAGCCGGGCCCGGAAGCTGTCCCCCGCATTCCCGTCGGCAGCCGCCGAGGCGGTACGCCGCGCCGGCGCGACGGCCAGCCCGCGCAACATGGCGGGCAGAGCGGCGACCGCCTGCCGGTCCCTCAGCACCCGACGGTCGAGAGCGATCGGTACGAGGGCCGGCTCGGCGTGCTCCCACGCCAACGCCAGGGATCCGAGGCCCTGTTCGGGGGAGAGAGGGAGCATGCCGCCGCGTGCCATGCGGCGCAGATCCGCCTCGGTCAGCTCCGCCGTCATACCCGCACCGGGCGCCCACGGGCCCCAGGCAAGAGAGGTCGCGGGCAGCCCGGACCTACGGCGATCCGTGGCGAAGGCATCCAGGAACGCGTTGGCCGCCGAGTAGTTGGCCTGCCCCGCGCCACCGAACGTGCCCGCCACGGAGGAGAAGACGACGAAGGCGGACAGGTCCGCGTCGCGAGTCAACTCGTGCAGGTGGACGGCCGCATCGGCCTTCGGGCGCATGACCTTGGCCAGCCGCTCCGGGGTGAGCGCGGAGACCACACCATCGTCCAGAACACCGGCCGTGTGCACCACGGCGGTCAGCGGATGCTCCCCGGGGACAGCGTCCAGGACGCCGGCCAACGCCTTGCGATCGGCGACGTCCACCGCCGCCACCTCGACCCGCGCACCCAAGTTCCCGAGTTCCGCGACGAGTTCACGGGCACCAGCGGCTTCAAGGCCACTGCGGCTGGCCAGCAGCAGATGCCCGACACCGTGCTCGGTGACGAGATGCCGGGCCACCAGCGCACCGAGACCACCGGTGCCACCGGTCACGAGGACGGTCCCGTCCGGATCCAACGGCGCCGGAACGGTCAGCACCACCTTGCCCACATGACGGGCCTGCGACAGATACCGGAACGCCTCCGGAGCCCGCCGCACATCCCAGCACGTCACCGGAAGCGGCCGCAGGACGCCTGACTCGAAGAGCACGACCAGCTCGGACAGCATCTGCCCGATCCGCTCCGGACCGGCATCCCACAAGTCGAACGCCCGGTACATCACGCCCGGATGCCCACCGGCCACCGTCTCCGGATCACGGACGTCGGTCTTGCCCATCTCCAGGAAACGCCCACCCCGCGGCAGCAACCGCAGCGACGCGTCCACGAACTCACCCGCCAGCGAGTCCAGCACCACATCCACACCACGACCACCGGTCGCGGCAAGGAAAGCCGACTCGAAGCGCGTGTCACGAGACGACGCGATGTGCCCCTGATCGAGGCCGAGTTCAGCCAGCGTGCCCCACTTCCCGGCACTCGCCGTACCGAACACCTCAGCACCCAGATGCCGCGCCAACTGCACCGCGGCCATACCCACACCACCGGCCGCCGCATGCACCAACACCGACTCACCGGACTCCAAAGCCCCGAGATCGGTGAGCGCGTAATACGCCGTCAGGAACACGATCGGCACCGACGCCGCCTGAGCGAACGACCACCCTTCGGGCACCCGCGCCACGGTCCTGGCATCAGCCACCGCCACCGGACCGAAGGAACCAGGGAAGAGGCCCATCACCCGGTCGCCCACGGCCAGTTCGGTAACGCCCGGACCAATCTCGGTGACGACCCCGGCACCCTCCAGACCGAAGTCCTTCGCGTCGCCCGGATACATGCCGAGGGCGTTGAGCACATCACGGAAGTTGACACCCGCGGCGCGTACGGCGATCCGTACCTGACCCGCCGTCAGCTCCGCCTCGGGGACGGACGTCAGACCCAGTCCCTCAAGTGTGCCCTGCTCCACGATGTCCAGCCGCCAAGCCCGTGACTCTCCTACGGGTACGGCGAGTTCGCCACCGGAGGTCACCCGGGCCAGGCGCGGGGCGTGGGCGACACCGCCGCGTACCGCGATCTCCGCCTCACCGGACGCGAGCGCCCGGACCGCCACGGCCCATGACTCCTCGGTACCGTCCAGGTCGAGCAGCGCGAACCTTCCGGGGTTCTCCGCGCGGGCCGCTCGTACGAGGCCCCACACGGCGGCGAGTACCGGATCGGGTGTCGCCTTGTCGTCGATCGCCACCGCCCCCTCGGTGACCACCACCAACCGTGCGCCTTCGAACCGTTCCTCGGTCAGCCACTCCCCCACCAGCGCCAGCGCGTTCGCCGTTGCCGTGTGGGATGCCTCGGCGAGGTTTCCGGCCGGGCGCCCGATGCCGATCAGCGTGTCCGTCCCGGCCTCGACTCCCGTCGAAGGAAGGGACGTCGGCAGCTCGGTGGTCTCGTGAACCGGGTCCGCCGCGGTCGTGTCGACCGGGAGCGGTGCCCATTCCACCCGGTGGAGCAGTTCGGCGTGAACGGCTGCCGCTGTCTCGCCGGGCCGCGTCGTCAGGCGGCGCAGGGTGAGCGACTCGACGGTGGCGACGGGGGCGCCGGAGGGGTCGGTGAGGGCGAGGGCGACAGTACCGGGGCCGGTCGTGCGCAGGCGTGCGTGGAGTTGGGACGCGCCGGTGGCGTGGAGGGTGACGCCGCTCCACGAGAACGGCAGCCCCGGCCCGGAACCGGCACCATCGGCGTGGTCGCGGCCTACGGTGGTCGCCGGGGTCGTACCGAGGGCGTGCAGTACGGAGTCCAGCAGCGCCGGGTGGATGCCGTAGCGGCGGGCGTCGGGGGCGGACTCGGTGGGGAGGGTGGCTTCCGCGTACAGGTCGTCGCCGTGCTGCCGGACGGAGGTGAGTCCACGGAACAGCGGTCCGTAGGACAGACCGGTGTCCGCCAGCCGTTCGTAGAGGGTGTCCGCGGGGACCTCGGTGGCGTCGGCGGGCGGCCGGGCGTCGTGCGGGCCGGACGGCGCCACCGCCTCGGACAGGAGTGTGCCGCCCGCGTGTTGGGTCCATGGCTCGGTGTCGGCGTCGTCCGCGTCGGGGCCGCCGGCCGGTCGGGAGTACACACCGATGTCGCGGCGGCCGGTGAAGTCCGGGCCGCCGACGGTGACTTGGAGCTGGACGGCGCCGCGTTCGGGCAGCACCAAGGGGGTGTGCAGGGTGAGTTCCTCGATCTGCCCGCAGCCGACGTGGTCCGCGGCGTGGAGGGCGAGTTCCAGGAAGGCGGTGCCGGGCAGCAGGACGGAACCGGAGACGATGTGTTCGGCCAGCCATGGCTGGAGTTGGGTGGAGAGCCGTCCGGTGAGGACGGCGGCCCCGCTGTCCGCGAGCGTGACGGCGGCACCGAGCAACGGGTGCCCTGCGGCGGACAGACCGGCCGACCGGAGGTCACCGACATGGGCACCGCTCAGGCGCGGCCAGTAACGGCTGTTCTGGAAGGCGTAGGTGGGCAGTTCGACGCGGCGCGCTCGCGGGAAGAACGCGGCCCAGGTGACGTCGCCGCCGTGGGCGAAGAGGGACGCGGTCGCTCGAAGCAGTGTGTGCGACTCGGGGCGGTCCGCGCGCAGGGCGGGGATCGCGACCGGTTCGTCGCCGGTGAGCGAGGCGTGGGCGAGGGCCGTGAGGGTGCCGTCGGGGCCGAGTTCCAGGAACCGGGTGGCGCCCTCCGTCTCAAGTGCGCGTACGGCGTCGGCGAACCGGACCGGGCGGCGGACGTGGCGCACCCAGTACTCCGGAGAGCACAGTTCCTCGGCGGTGGCGGTCTCACCGGTCACCGTCGAGATCACGGGCAGGCGGGGTTCCTCGTAGGTCAGGGTCTCGGCCACGGCCCGGAACGCCGCGAGCATCGGTTCCATGAGCGGCGAGTGGAAGGCATGGCTGACCCGCAGGGCGGTGGTCTTGCGGCCCTGGGCGCGGAAGTGCGCGGCGACCTTCTCCACGGCGTCGGCGGCGCCCGCGACGACCACCGCCTGCGGGCCGTTGGCCGCGGCGACACCCACCCGGTCGTCGTCCAGCAGCGGCATCACCTCCTCCTCGGAGGCCTGGAGCGCGACCATCGCGCCGCCGGACGGGAGCTCCTGCATCAACCGGCCACGGGCGGCTACGAGTCGGCATGCGTCCGCCAGGGACCACACCCCGGCCACGTGCGCCGCCGCGATCTCACCGATCGAATGACCGGCCAGCACGTCCGGGCGGACGCCCCACGACTCCAGCAGCCGGAACAACGCCACTTCGAGAGCGAACAGCGCGGGCTGGGCGAACTCGGTACGGTTCAGCGCCTCGGCGTCGTCGCCGAACACGATCTCCCGCAACGGACGCGGGAGTTCGGCATCGAGATGCGCGCACACGGAGTCGAAGGCATCGGCGAAAACGGGGTAGGTCTCGTACAACTCCCGGCCCATGCCGAGCCGTTGCGATCCCTGGCCCGCGAACAGGAAGGCCGTGCGCCCTTCGGTGCGGGCGCGGGCGGTGACGACGGCGGGGGTGGACTCGCCGACGGCCAGGGAGGCGAGGGCGGACTGCAGTTCCTCGCGGTCGGTGCCCAGGACGACGGCGCGGTGTTCGAACGCCGTGCGGGTCGCGGTGAGGGAGAGGCCGAGGTCCGCGGGGGTGAGGTCGGGCCGGGCATCGGCGTGGGCGAGGAGCCGTTCGGCCTGCTCTCGCAGAGCGTTCGCGGAGGCGCCGGAGATCACCCACGGCAGCGGTCCGTCGGTCGGGGTGTGGTCCTCGTCCGTGTGCCCGGCGTGCTGTGGATGCTCGGGATGCTCGATGATCACGTGCGCGTTGGTGCCGGAGACACCGAACGCGGAGATTCCCGCACGGCGCGGCCGGTCGTCGCAGGGCCATTCCCTGCTCTCGGTGAGCAGTTCCACGGCGCCGGCGGACCAGTCGACATGGGTGCTGGGTGCGGTGGCGTGCAGGGTGGACGGCAGCAGTCCGTGCTGCATGGCCAGCACCATCTTGATGATGCCGGCCACACCGGCGGCGGCCTGGGAGTGACCGATGTTCGACTTCAACGAGCCGAGCAGCAGCGGGTGTTCGCGATCCTGACCGTAGGTGGCGATGAGGGCCTGCGCCTCGATGGGGTCGCCCAACGACGTACCCGTACCGTGCGCCTCCACGGCGTCGATGTCGGTGGGAGACAGCCCGGCCCCGGCGAGCGCCTGGCGGATGACCCGCTGCTGGGCGGGGCCGTTGGGCGCCGTAAGCCCGTTGCTGGCGCCGTCCTGGTTGACGGCGGAGCCGGCCACCACGGCCAGTACCTGATGCCCATTGCGACGGGCATCCGAGAGCCGTTCGACGACGAGCACGCCGACGCCCTCGGCCCAGCCGGTGCCGTCGGCGTCGTCGGAGAACGCCTTGCACCGGCCGTCCGCCGCGAGACCGCGCTGACGGCTGAACTCGATGAACGCGCCCGGCGTCGACATGACGGTGACACCGCCGGCCAGCGCGAGATCGCATTCGCCCGACCGGAGTGCCTGGACCGCGAGGTGCAGGGCGACCAGTGACGACGAGCAGGCGGTGTCGACGGTGAGGGTGGGTCCTTCGAGACCGAGTACGTAGGCGATGCGGCCGGAGACCACGGCGGCGGCGTTACCGGTGCCGAGGTACCCGTCGGCGGCGTCGGGGGCGCTGAGCAGCAGCGCGGGGTAGTCCTGGCCGTTGGAGCCCATGAACACACCGGTGCGGCTGCCGCGCAGGCTGCCGGGGGCGATGGTGGCGCGCTCCAGGGCCTCCCAGGACGTTGCCAGCAGGAGTCGCTGCTGGGGGTCCATGGCGACGGCCTCGCGCGGCGAGATCCCGAAGAAGTCGGCGTCGAAGTCGCCCACACCGGTGAGGAATCCGCCGTGGCGGGAGTAGCTGGTGCCGGGGCGGCCGGGCTCGGGGTGGTAGAGGGCGTCGAGGTCCCAGCCGCGGTCGGTGGGGAACTCGCTGATGGCGTCGCGTCCGCCGGCCACGAGGTCCCACAGGTCGTCGGGGCCGGTGACGTCGCCGGGCAGTCGGCAGCCCATGCCGACGATGACGACGGGGTCGGTGTCGGTGTCGCGAGCGGGGTGGCCGTCGTCGTACGCCCGGGACGACGACTCTCCGAACTTCCGCTCACCGGTCGAGCCCTCGCCGAACAGTTCGCTGTGCACGTGGGTGGCGAGGTCCACGGGTGTGGGGTGGTCGAAGACCAGTGTGGCGGGCAGGGCGAGGCCGGTCTCGGTGGTGAGACGGTTGCGCAGTTCGACGGCGGTGAGGGAGTCGAAGCCCGAGTCGCGGAAGGCCCGCCTGGTCTCCAGGACTCCCGCGTCGGCGTGGCCGAGGACGGCGGCCGCGTGGGTGCGGATCAGGTTCAGCAGGGCGCGGGTGCGTTCAGCCGGAGGGCGGCCGGCGAGGCGTTCACGCAGGTCGGAGGCGGTCCCGCCGTCGTCGACCGGGCGGCTTCCGGCGCCTAGCGCGTCCTGAGCCTCGGGCAGGCCGGTGAGGAGGGGGCTGGGCCGGGTGCTGGTGAACCCGGGTGCGAACCGGGACCAGTCGACATCCACGACGACCTGCCCGGTGACGTCCTGACTCAGGAGGCGGCGCAGGGCTGCCAGCGCGATGTCGGGGTCGAGCGGGTTGAGGCCGCGGCGGCGCAGATACTCCTCGGCGCCGTCCTGGGCGGCCATCCCGCCCTCGCCCCAGGGGCCCCAGGCGACGGAGGTGGCGGTGGCGCCACGGGCGCGCCGCTGTTCGGCCAGGCCGTCGAGGAAGGCGTTGGCGGCGGCGTAGGCGCTCTGGCCACCGCTGCCCCACACTCCGGCGATGGACGAGAACAGGACGAACGCGTCGAGCGGCCGGTCGCCCTGGGCGAGCAGCACGGCGTCGAGGTGGGCGGCGCCGTGCGCCTTGGCGGCGAGCACCTCCCGGAAGCGGTCGGTGTCGAGGTCGGTCAGGGGCACGGTGTCGGTGACGCCCGCGGCGTGGACCACGGCGTCAACGGTGTGCCTGGACAGCAGCTGTTCGACGGCCGAACGGTCCGCGACATCGCAGGCCTCGATGGTGACACGAGCGCCCAACTCGCCGAGTCGGACGGCCAGTTCTGCCGCTCCAGGGGTGTCGGGGCCGCGGCGTCCGGTCAGGACGAGGTGTTCGGCGCCCTGTTCGGCGGCCCAGCGGGCGACGTGTGCGCCGAGTGCGCCCGTGCCGCCGGTGATCAGGACGGTGCCACGGGGCTGCCAGCCGGTGCCGGCGGTCTGTGTGTCGGTCGGGTCCTCGGCGTGCAGCAGGCGTCGTGCGAAGACACCGGACGCGCGTACCGCGACCTGGTCCTCGCCGCCGCTTCCCCCCAGTACCCCGGCGAGCCGTCCCGCCGCGCGGCGGTCCAGGGTGCCGGGCAGATCGACGAGACCGCCCCACCGGTCGGACAGCTCCAGCGCGGCCACCCGTCCCAGACCCCACAGCGCGGTCTGCGCGGGGTCGGGGGCGGCGTCGGAACGCGCGGTGGCCACCGCGCCCCGCGTGGCCAGCCACAGCGGGGCGGTCACCCGCGCGTCACCGAGCGCCTGCACCAGCCGTACGGTGCGGAACAGGAAGTCCGCGGGAGCGACATCCCCTTCCTGGGGCGGGGTCGAGGGCAGGACGAGGACACCCGCGAGGTCGTCGGTGGGGGTGTCTGCGTCGGCGAGTGCGGTGACGAGCGCGGTGCGGTCGTCGTCGGGTGCGCACTCCCACACGACCGGTTCGGCGCCTCGCGCGGCGAGTGCCTCCGTCACCGTGCGGACCGTGGCCTCGTCGGTCGTGCCGGTGGTGACGACGACCAGCCAGCGGCCGGTGAGCGGGCTGTCCGCGGCGGGGTCGAGGGGCTGCCAGCCGATCCGGTGGCGCAGCCGGTCCACGCGGCCGAGCTCACGCCGTCCGCGCCACCAGGACGACAGGGCGGGCACGAGGGGGCGGACGAGTCCCTCGTCGACGTCCAGGGTGCCGGCGAGCGCGGCGATGTCCTCGTCCTCGACCGCGGTCCAGAACTCCGCGTCCCCGTCGCCGGCTTCGGCGGTGCGGGTGACGTCGAGGGGGGTGGGCTCCAGCCAGTACCGGGCGCGGCGGAAGGCGTACGTCGGCAGGTCCACCGGCCGCGCTCCGGTGCCCGCGAAGAGGGCCGGCCAGTCGACCGGTGTGCCGTGTGCGAAGGCCGCGGCGATCGCGGCCATGAGTGTGGCGGGCTCGGGCCGGTCCTTGCGCAGGACGGGGACGAGCACCTGGGATCCGCCGTCGCCGTCCAGGCAGTCCTGGGCGAGTGCGGTGAGCGTGCCGTCCGGGCCCAGTTCGACGAACCGGGTGACCCGGCGGCCTGCCAGCAGTCGGATGCCGTCGGCGAACCGGACCGGCTCGCGGACGTGCCGGACCCAGTAGTCGGGCGAGCACAGCTCGGCGGGGGACGCGGTGGTGCCGGTGACGTCGGAGACGACGGTCAGCCGGGGCGGGTGGTAGGTGACGGTCTCGGCGACCGCGCGGAACTCCCGGAGCATGGGCTCCATCAGCGGGGAGTGGAAGGCATGGCTGACCCGTAGGGCGGTGGTCTTGCGTCCCTGGGCGCGGAAGTGGGCGGCCGTCTCCTCTACGGCGTCGGCGGCGCCCGAGATCACCACCGCGCGGGGGCCGTTGACGGCGGCGATGCCCACCCGGTCGTCGAGCAGGGGCCGCACCTCGTCCTCGGTCGCCTGCACCGCGACCATGGCGCCGCCCGCGGGCAGTGCCTGCATCAACCGGCCGCGTGCCACGACGAGCCGGCAGGCGTCGGGGAGGGACCACACACCGGCGACATGCGCGGCGGCCAGTTCACCGACGGAGTGGCCCAGCAGATACTTGGGGGTGACGCCCCAGGATTCCAGCAGCCGGAACAGGGCGACTTCGAGGGCGAAGAGAGCGGGCTGGGCGAACTCGGTACGGTTCAGGGCTTCTTGGTCGTCACCGAACACCACCTCTCGCAGGCTGAACGGCAGTTCCGCGTCAACGGCGTCGAAGGCGGCGGCGAACACCGGGTACGCCTCGTACAACTCCCGTCCCATGCCGAGCCGTTGTGATCCCTGGCCGGCGAACAGGAACGCGGTGGCGCCGCGTACGACACGGCCGTGGACGGTCGCGGGTCCCGGGGTGCCTTCGGCGAGCGAGGTCAGTTCCCGTACGGCGCTGTCCTGGTCGGAGGCGAGGACGATCGCCCGGTGTTCGAGAGCGGCGCGGGTGGTGGCGAGCGCGTGGCCGACGTCCACCGGGCGCTGCGGCCCGGTCTGCTGTCGCAGCCGGTCCAGGAGCCGGGCGGCCTGCGCGCGCAGTGCTTCCTCGCCGCGCGCGGAGAGCGTCCACGGGACGACGGGAAGTGCTCCGAGGGCGGCGTCCGGCGCCTGTTCCGTGCCGGGTGCGGCGGGATCGGGCGCCGGGGCCTGCTCGATGACGGCGTGCGCGTTGGTGCCGCTGATGCCGAACGAGGACACACCCGCCCGGCGTGGACGGCCCGTCTCCGGCCAGTCGACGTGCTCGGTGAGCAGCCGTACCTCGCCCGCCGACCAGTCGACGTGCCGGGACGGTTCGGAGACGTGGAGCGTGCGCGGCAGCACTCCGTGCCGCATCGCCTCGACCATTTTGATGATGCTGCCGACGCCGGCGGCGGACTGGGTGTGCCCGATGTTCGACTTCAACGAGCCGAGCCACAGGGGCTGTTCACGGTCCTGGCCGTAGGTGGCGAGCAGTGCCTGTGCCTCGATGGGGTCGCCGAGCGACGTACCGGTGCCGTGTGCGTCGACGGCGTCCACGTCGGCCGGGCCCAGTCCGGCGCTCGCGAGGGCGGCGCGGATGACGCGCTGCTGGGCGGGGCCGTTGGGGGCGGTGAGGCCGTTGGAGGCGCCGTCGGAGTTGATGGCGGTGCCCCGGACCACCGCGAGCACGGGGTGACCGTTGCGGCGGGCGTCGGAGAGCCGCTCGACCAGCAGCAGGCCGGCGCCCTCGGCCCAGCCGGTGCCGTCGGCGTCGTCGGAGAACGCCTTGCACCGGCCGTCGGCGGCAAGTCCGCGCTGTCGGCTGAACTCGTAGAACATGGCGGGTGTGGCCATCACCGCCACGCCGCCCGCGAGCGCCATGTCGCACTCGCCGCGCCGCAGCGCCTGGCATGCCCAGTGCAGGGCGACCAGCGAGGACGAGCAGGCGGTGTCGACGGTGACGGTGGGCCCTTCCAGGCCGAGGGTGTAGGCGATGCGTCCGGAGGCGACGGAGGTGGCGTTGCCCGCGAGAAGCAGGCCCTGCACGCCCTCGGGGAATTCGCTCACCCCGGCGCCGTAGCCGGAGGTGGCGGCGCCCACGAAGACACCGGTGCTGCTGCCGCGCATCGAGCCGGGATCGATCCCAGCGCGTTCGAACGCCTCCCAGGAGATCTCCAGCAGCAGCCGCTGCTGCGGATCCATGGCGAGGGCCTCACGCGGCGAGATCCCGAAGAAGTCCGCGTCGAACCGGGACGCCTCGTGCAGGAACCCGCCGCCGAGCGCGTAGAAGGTGCCCGGGTTGTCGGGGTCCGGGTCGTAACCCGCCTCGACGTCCCAGCCGCGGTCGACGGGGAACCCGGAGACGGCGTCCCCGCCCTCGTCGACGAGCCGCCACAGTTCCTCGGGGCTGTCCACCCCGCCGGGGTACCGGCAGCTCATCGCGACGATCGCGATGGGCTCCCGGTCCCGGTCCTCCACGTCGCGCAGCTGCCGGCGCGTCTGCCGCAGCTCGGCGGTCAGCCGCTTGAGGTACTCGACGTACTTCTCGTCCATCTGGCCGTTCTTGCCGTTCTTGCTGCTCTTGTCGCTCATGCCGCTCTCAGCCACCAACGCCACATCCCTGAACCGATGCCAACGGTTTCCCGTGGCTGATCACGACATCCCAAGTTCTTTGTCGATCAAGTCGAACAGCTCGTCCGCCGTCTCGACGGAGTCGAGTTCTCCGTCGTCGGCGTCGTCGAGTGCCGCTCCGGAGTACCCGGAGACAGCGCCGTTGTCGTGTCCGGCGCCGCTGATCCTCGTTGCCAGTTCCTGCCACTTCGCCGTCAGCCTCTGGAGCCGGGAAGTGATCACCTCGTGGTCCTCACCACCGACGGAGGCCGCGGCGAACGCCGCCTCCAGCCGGTCGAGTTCGGCCACGAGCGGCCCCACCGGCCCACCGGCGCCCAGCCGTCGGCCAGCGCCCGCGTCCGGTCCCGTGCCCTGGCCGGTACCCGAGCCAGGCGCCTCCGGCACGGCGATCTCCTCAAGCAGCTGACCGGCCAGCACCGTAGGCGTCGGATGGTCGAACACCAGCGTGGCCGGCAGCCGCAGCCTGGTGACCGCGTTGAGCCGGTTGCGCAGTTCCACGGCGGTGAGCGAGTCGAAGCCCAGCTCCTTGAACGCCTGGTCGGGTTCGATCTCGTCCGCAGAGGCATGACCGAGGGTTGCCGCGGCCTGCGCGCACACCAGATCGATGAGGTACTGCTCCCGGTCGGCGGGCGCGAGCGCGGCCAACTGGGTACCCAGATCCTGCCGTTCGGCACCGGCACCGGCAGCCGCCTCGGCCGCCCGCCGTACCGGCGCCCGCACCAGACCCCGCAGCAGCGGCGGTACGGATTCGGCGTGCGCCCGCAGGGCCTGGAGGTCCAGATTCACCGGCAACAGCAACGCCCGGTGCGCGGGTGCCGCCTCCGCCAAGAGCCCTGCTGTGTCCAGCAGTTGAAGCCCCTGTTCGGCGCTGAGCGGTCGCATTCCGCCGCGTGCCATGCGGCGCAGATCCGCCTCGGTCAGCTCCGCCGTCATACCGGCACCGGGTGCCCAGGCTCCCCACGCGAGGGACACCGCGGGCAGTCCGGACGAACGCCGGTCGGCGGCGAAGGCGTCGAGGAAGGCGTTGGCGGCCGAGTAGTTGGCCTGCCCCGCACTGCCGAACGTACCGGCGACGGAGGAGAAGACGATGAAGGCGGACAGGTCCGCGTTCCGGGTGAGCTCGTGCAGGTGGACGGCCGCGTCTGCCTTCGGGCGCATGACCTTGGCCAGCCGCTCCGGGGTGAGCGACGAGACCACGCCGTCGTCCACAACACCGGCCGTGTGCACCACGGCCGTCAGCGGATGCTCCCCGGGGACAGCGTCCAGGACACCGGCCAACGCGTCACGATCGGCGACATCCACCGCCGCCACCTCGACCTCGGCACCCAGGCCGGAGAGTTCCGCGACGAGTTCACGGGCACCAGCGGCCTCAAGGCCACTACGGCTGACCAGCAGCAGATGCCCGATACCGTGCTCGGTGACCAGATGCCGGGCTACCAGCGCGCCCAGACCACCGGTGCCACCGGTCACGAGGACGGTCCCGTCCGGGTCCAGCGGCACAGGCACGGTGAGTACCACCTTGCCCACGTGACGGGCCTGCGACAGATACCGGAACGCCTCCGGAGCCCGCCGCACATCCCAGCACGTCACCGGAAGCGGCCGCAGAACACCCGCCTCGAACAACACCACCAACTCGGACAACATCTGCCCGATCCGCTCCGGACCGGCTTCCCACAGGTCGAACGCCCGGTACATCACACCCGAAAACTCGGCGGCAACGGCCTCCGGATCACGGACATCCGTCTTGCCCATCTCCAGGAAACGCCCACCCTGCGGCAGCAACCGCAGCGACGCGTCCACGAACTCACCCGCGAGCGAGTCCAGCACCACATCCACACCACGACCACCGGTCGCGGCAAGGAAAGCCGACTCGAAGCGCGTGTCACGAGACGACGCGATGTGCCCCTGATCCAGGCCGAGTTCAGCCAGCGTGCCCCACTTCCCGGCACTCGCCGTACCGAACACCTCCGCACCCAGATGCCGGGCCAACTGCACCGCGGCCATACCCACACCACCAGCTGCCGCATGCACCAACACCGACTCACCGGACTCCAAAGCCCCGAGATCAGTCAGCGCGTAATACGCCGTCAGGAACACGATCGGCACCGACGCCGCCTCAGCGAACGACCACCCCACCGGCACCCGCGCCACCATCCGCGCATCAGCCACCGCCACCGGACCGAAGGAACCAGGGAACATTCCGAACACCCGGTCGCCCACGGCCAGTTCGGTAACACCCGGACCAACCTCGGTCACCACGCCGGCACCCTCACCGCCGAGCAGCCCCGCCTCGCCCGGATACATCCCGAGGGCGTTGAGCACATCACGGAAGTTGACACCTGCGGCCCGTACGGCGATCCGTATCTGACCAGCCGTCAACTCGGCTTCCGCCTCCGGGAACGCGGCCAACGTGAGGTTGTCCAGCGTGCCCTTCTCCGCGATGTCCAGATGCCAGGCGGACTCGCCGGTCGGCAGCGCGAGTTGACCGCCCGCCGGGACACGGCCGAGGCGTGGCACGAACGCGGCACCGCCCCGCAGGGCGACCTCCGGCTCGCCGGAGGCCAGCGCCTCCGACACGAGCGCCCACGACTCCTCCGTACCGTCCACATCAAGCAGCGCGAACCGCTCCGGTGCCTCGGCCCGTGCCGACCGCACCAGACCCCACACGGCGGCCAGGGCGGGATCGGCGGGGGTCTCGTCGAGCGCGACGGCGCCTTCGGTGACCACCACCAGCCGGGCGTCCTCGAACCGATCCACCCCGAGCCACTCCGCCACCAGGACCAGCACGCGTGCCGTCACCTCGTGGACCGCGTCCACCGTGTCTCCGGCCGGACGCTCGACCCGCACCAGGACATCGGCGGGCACCGCCTCGTCCACGCCGGGCAGAGCGGCGGTCACCGACGGCACCGGCCCCGAGCCCACGGGGATCTTCACCCAATCGGTCTGGAACAGTCCGTCCCGGTGCCCGTCAGCGTCGGCGCGGGCCGCGAGGTCGCCGGAGACCTGACGCAGCAGCAGGGACTCGACGGAGGCGACGGGGGTGCCTGTGGGGTCGGCCACGTGCAGCGCGACGGCCTCGGGGCCGGCCTGCACCATCCGTACGCGTAGGGACCGCGCACCGGACGCCCACAGGGACACACCGCTCCAGGAGAACGGCAGCCGCCCCTGTCCCGCGTCCGCCAGCGACACGAACATCATGGCGTGCAGCGCGGAGTCCAGAAGGGCCGGGTGGACACCGAAGTCGCCCGCCAGCCGCTCGTGTTCGTCCGGCAGGCCGACCTCCGCGAAGACCTCGCCGTCGCGCTGCCAGACCGCGCGCAGCCCCTGGAACACCGGCCCGTAGGCGAACCCGGCCTCGGCGAAGCGCTCGTAGAAGCCTTCCATGGGGACGGCCTCGGCGTTCGGCGGCGGCCACGCGGACAGGTCGGCGGGTGCCGTGTCGGTCGAGGACGGGCCGGTTCCGAGCGAGCCGCTGGCATTGAGTGTCCACGGGTCGATGTCGAGGGCGTCCTCCGCGCGGGAGTACACCTCCACCGTGCGCGTACCCGACTCGTCGGGCGCGCCCACCCTGACCTGTACCGTCCGTCCCGTGCGCTCGGGCACGACGAGCGGGGCGGCGATGGTCAGCTCCTCGACGCGTTCGTAGCCGATCTGTTCGGCGGCGCAGAGGGCGAGTTCGAGGAAGCCGGTCCCCGGGAAGAGGACGGTGCCGGTCACCGCGTGGTCGCGCAGCCACGGGTGGGTCCTCAGCGAGAGCCGTCCGGTGAACAGCACCTCCTCACTGCCGGCCACCTGGACGGCCGCGCCGAGCAGCGGGTGCCCGGCCGAGTCGATGCCGGCCGACCCCAGGTCACCCAGGGTGACTCCGGTGAAGTTCGGCCAGAAACGGCGGCGTTGGAAGGCGTATGTCGGCAGGGCGACGGTCCGGGTCCGGTCGCCGCCGGTGAGTGCGCGCCAGTCGGTTTCGGTGCCGTTCACGAAGAGCTCGGCGACGGCGCCGAGGGCCGAGGACGCCTCGGGGCGGTCCTTGCGGAGCAGAGGTACGAACACCGCCGACTCGGAGTCCTCGAAGGACGCCTGGGCGAGAGCCGTGAGGGTGCCGTCGGGCCCG
>NZ_LIQQ01000181.1 GCF_001418565.1 Streptomyces graminilatus
CCCCCAGCCCGAGCCCCGGCTTCCGGCGCGCTCGTCGCTCCGCACCTCCCCTTCCCGCTCGCTTCCCCCCGCTTCACGGCCGCCATCCATCACTTCGCCGCCCCGGTCCGCCGACCGGGCGGTCCACTTGAGAACAGGCCCATGAACGGACTTCTCGACAACACCCTTCTTGATCTCCGCTACTACCTCATCTATCTCCCGCTGGGCGTCCTCGGCCTGGTGCGGTGGAGCTGCTGGCTCCTGCGCCGGGCGCCCGCCGCTCTGTACAAGCCCGTGCGGAACGACTTCCGGCTTCCCATGAGCGTGGTCGTCCCGGTCTACCAGGAGGACCCGACGATCTTCGCCTACGCGATCGAGTCCTGGCTGGCCAACGACGTCGAGGAGGTCATCCTCGTCATCGACTCGACCGACCACGCATGCCAGGAGATCGCCGCCCGCTATCCGGTGACCGTCGTCGTCACCGACGTCCCCGGCAAGCGGGACGCCCTGGTGCGGGGCTGGGAGGCGGCGAGTACCGAGCTGGTCGCCCTCGTCGACTCGGACACCATCTGGGCCACCGACGTGGCGGCCGAGACCTGCAAGCCCTTCATCGATCCGAGGATCGGCGGGGTCGGCACCCGGCAGAACGTCTACAACCCGAAGGGCTTCCTCCAGCGGGTCAACGACATGTTCCTGGACTACCGGTACTTCGACGAGAACGCCTCGCAGAGTGTGATGGGCCGGGCCGTCTCCTGTCTGTCGGGACGTACCGCCGTCTACCGCAGGGCGCTGCTGCTGGAGATCTCCGCGGACTTCATGGCGGAGACGTTCATGGGCGTTCCCTGTATGTCGGGCGACGACAAGCGGCTGACCACCCTGATCCTGGAACGCGGGCACCTGGCGTTCATGCAGCGCTCGGCGAGGGTCTGGTCGACGTTCCCGGGCACCTGGCGGATCTTCCTCAAGCAACGGCTGCGCTGGGCGCGCAACACCTGGCGCTCGGATCTGAGGGCGCTGTCCCGGCGGTGGGTCTATCGCCACCCGTTCCTCGCCTTCACCTTGGTCGACAAGGGTGTCAGCAGCTTCACCCTGCTGCTGGCCCCGGCTTTCATGACCCTTGCCGTGATCCGCCAGGACTGGTTCTTCGTCGCCTGCCTGGCCGGCTGGTGGTGGGTCAGCCGGGCCATGAAGATCCTCCCGCATCTGGTCAGGAAGCCGTCCTCGTTCTTCCTCGTCCCCGGCTTCGTACTGGTCTCCTTCGTCATGGCCGTGGTCAAGCTCTGCGCCCTCGCCACCATCCGCAAGCAGCGCTGGCTCACCCGTCAGGTCTCCGTCGAGAACGGTGTCGTCGTACGCACCGGCCAGAGCACGGCACAGCCCGTGGAGAGCGGGGTGAACGCGTGAAGCGCACCATCCGCGCGATGTCCATGACGGTGACCGTGCTCACCGCTCTGGCAGCCGTGTCCGTCGCGGCACCCCCGGCGGTCGCGGCCGACGCCGGGCAGGCGGACCTCGCCGCCTGGCAGCGCACCGGGAAGCCGGGGCGGCTCATCGTGATCCGGCCGGGCGCGGTGGACCTCGTCCGCGGCGGCGTCCGGGAGAACAGCCTCTCCCCGGGCGGAGCGGAGGTCCCGATGAGCTGGCTGGCCGCCAACACGGGGCCGGACTGGATCGCCCAGGACGGCGAGGACCCGTCCGCCGTACAGGTCGAGGCGGCGGTGCTGCTCGCCCCGGGGACCACCCTGAAGATCGGGGAGGTGACCAAGAAGGTGCTGTTCACCGCGGGTCACGACGAGGCCTCGACCACCTGGATACGCGGCAGCAGGGCGTTCGTCGACATCCGCGACACCACGCTCGCCGCGGCCGGCCCCGACGGGGGCGACCTCGCCGAGGACGCTCCCATGCGTCCGTACATCTACATGGGTGCGGGCGGCAGGCTCGACATCGCCGGTACCACGGTCTCCGGTTTCGGGCTGCCCGGGAAAGCACCCGCACGGTTCTCCGGTGTCACCTGGGGGAAGGGCAGCACCGGTTCCGCCGTCGGTTCCACCTTCCAGGGCAACCGCACCGGCCTGCGGCTGGCCGGCTCGGACGGGGTCGAGCTGGATCACGTCACCGTCGAGGAGTCCACCGAGGACGGGATCGTTCTCAACGGCGACACGGGCACCCGGATCACCGGGCTCACCGCTCGCGGCAACGGCCGCAACGGAGTGAGCGTCGGCGGAACCGACGGGCGAAGCCTGTCGGGCATCACCACCCGGGACAACAAGGGAATTGGTGTCCGGGCGGCCCCTCAGAAGGGTCTCAGCCTCGCCCGTCCGGACTCCCGTTCCGACCAAGGCGGTGGCATACGACTGCTGTCCTGCGCGAACTGCACGGTCACCGACGCGACGGTCCAGCACACGAAGGTCGCGGTGTCCGTCGCCGGCCCCGGCAGCAAGGTGACCGTAAAGAAGCCCCAGCTCACAGGCGGCCGCACCGGAATCTCGCTGGGCGAGGACATCGGCTCCGCCACCGTCACGGACGGAAGAGTGAGCGACTTCGACCGGGGCATCACCGTGTCCGGCCCTCGGGTGACCGTCGTGGGGACCCGGATCGACGGCTCCCGCACCGGAATCTCCGTGAACGGCAAGGCACGTGGTGCCGTGCTGCGCAACGTGACCGTCGACGGCGGCAGGGCGGGTGTGACGGCCGCGGCCACCACCACCGGGGTCTCACTCACCGGCGTGCGGATCACCAACGTCTCCGGGAAAGGGCTGGCGTCCGCCTCACCGGGGCTGCGGGTCAAGGGCAGTTCGGTCGCCGGCGCGGGCACGGCCGTCGACCTGGGAGCGGCGGCCACCCTCGACGGACTGGCCGTCACCGGCGCCCACCGGGGAATCCACCTCGCCAAGGAAGTCAAGGCGACCGGCACGGAGCTGAACATACTGGCCGAGCTCAAGGGCATCCAGGCCGACCAGGGTGCCGTCATCGACATCACCGACTCCCTGGTCCGGGCGCCGCGGGCCCTCGTCGGCGACGGGCGGATCCTGCGGCACGGCAGCACGGAGGCCACGCTGCCGCCCTTCCCCTGGCTCGGTTTCGCGGCCATCGTCGCCCTGCTTTCGGCGATCGCCCTGCAGACCATCCATCAGGTGCGCCATCGCCGCACTCCCCGGCCCTCGGTCGCACGCCATGTGCGCAACACGGCCTGACCGGTTGACCACCCAGACCGCACCTCAGCGTTCAAGCACTCCAGACAGGAACGGCACCATGTACAGAAGACGAGGCATCGCGCTCGTCATGGCGGCGACGGTCTTCCTGCTCGCCTCATGCTCAAGTCCGTCCTCGAACGGCGGAGACACTGACGGCAAGCGCGGCCACACCCCCTCGCCCAGCTCCAGCTCCAGCGGGATTACCCACAGAGGCCTGAGCGACGACCCGGCCGGCGCCAAGCGGTTCTTCGGGCCCGATGTGGAGCCGAAGGACCAGGGCTCGTTCGGGCTGACCCGGGCCGTGTACCTGCCGCGCCGGGACAGCAGGCTGGGCCAGGTGGTGCGCGTCCAGTACCCCGCCCGGTCGGCGAGCCCGGCGGTGGCCCGCGAGTACGACCGGCCGTGGGGCGGCGCACAGCTCTACCTGCCGCTGAAGTCGGGACCGGTCGACGCCCTCCATCTGCGGTACTACGTCCGCTTCCCGAAGGGATTCGACTTCGTCAGGGGCGGCAAGCTGCCCGGTCTGTACGGCGGCACCGTCACCAGCGGCCGAAAGATTCCCGACGGCCGCAACGGCCTGTCCACCCGCTACATGTGGCGTACCGGCGGCAAGGCCGAGGTGTACGCCTACCTGCCCACCTCCGTCGAGCACGGCACCTCGCTCGGCCGGGGCGCGTGGCACTGGTCCAGGGGTCGCTGGCTCTGTGTGGAGCAGGCCGTCCGGCTCAACAGGCCCGGCCGCTCCGACGGCACGATCGACGTGAGTGTGGACGGCGGGCGTGTGCTGCACACCGGCGGCCTCAAGTTCCGTACGACCGACAAGCTCGGCATCGAAGGGATCTTCTTCTCCACCTTCTTCGGCGGCAGCGACGAGAGTTGGGCGACACCGCGCGCCCAGCACGTCGACTTCGCCGGCTTCGCCGTGTCCACCCATGCCATCGGCCCGATCGCCGGAGCCTGAACCACCCGACACCGAATCCCGGGAGACACGATGAACAGCACGCCCGGCACCACCGTGAACAACATGCCCGGCGCCACCGTGACCGGCCTGGACACAGCTCTGGTCCGGCAGGCGGTGATCCTCGCCGGTGGTCAGGCCAGCCGCCTCCGCCCGTACACCGACCGAGTCCCCAAAGCGCTGGTCGAGGTCGCAGGCCGCCCCATCTTCGAACACCAGGCGCACTGGCTGGCGGCGGAAGGCATCGAGGAGGTCGTCGTGTCCTGCGGCTACCTGGCCGATGTCCTCAAGGAGTACGTCGCCTCCCACAGACTGCCGCTGCGGGTCCGCGTCGTCGTCGAGGACGAGCCCCTCGGCCGGGGCGGCGGCCTCAAACACGCGGCCCGCCGACTGCCGTTCCCCGAGGAACGCTGGGTGGGCCTGAACGGGGACATCCTGACCCGGTTCTCGCTGCGCGACCTGGCCCGCACCCACGTCGAGCGTTCCGCGACGACCACCGTGGCGGTCACCCCGCTCAAGTCGCCGTACGGAGTCGTGGAGCTGAGCAGCGACAACCATGTCACCGAGTTCGTCGAGGCGCCGGTGCTGCCGCACTGGATCAACGCGGGCGTCTACCTCTTCGAGCCCGAGGTGACCGCCCTGCTGCCGGATCTCGGGGACCACGAGGACACCACCTTCCCGTCCCTCGCCGAGCAGGGCCGGCTGACGGCGTACCGGATCAACGGCTACTGGCGGGGCGTGGACAACGCCAAGGACCTGAAGACCGCGTCCGCCGAGGTCACCGCGTTCGGCTGGCCCACCGCCGCAGCGGCCTGACCGGCGGCCGTCCCTCCCCTCGTTTCACCCACCGTCCCCGGGCGGACCGCGACTGCCGGTCCGCCCGGTTCGCCCGGAGCCCTCGAAAGGCACCCCATGAGCGACTACTCCCAGCTGGTGAAGGCGTACGACATCCGCGGAGAGGTTCCCGAGCAGCTCGATCCCGCGATCGCCGAAAGAGTCGGCGCCTTCTTCGTACGGCTGACGAAGGCCTCGTGCGTGGTCGTGGCCAGAGACATGCGCGCCACGTCGCCCGATCTCGCCGCGGCCTTCGCGGCCGGGGCCAACTCCGCGGGAGCCGATGTGATCGACGCCGGGCTCGGCTCGACGGACTACCTCTACTACGCCTCCGGCAGCCTGGACATGCCGGGCGCGATGATCACGGCCAGCCACAATCCGGCCCGGTACAACGGCATCAAGCTGTGCCGGGCCGGGGCCGCCCCGGTGGGCGAGGGCACCGGACTGGAGTTGATCAGGAGCTGGCTGGAGACCGACGAGGAGCCGGTCCACGCCGACCGTCTCGGAACGACGTACCACCGCGATCTGCTCGCGGGCTACGCCTCCCATCTCCGTTCACTGGTGCGGATCGAGGGAGAACGCCGGCTGAAGGTGGTCGTCGACGCCGGAAACGGTATGGCCGGGTACACCGTCCCGGCGGTGCTGGGCGATCTGCCCGTCGACGTGATTCCGCTCTTCTTCGACCTGGACGGCAACTTTCCCAACCACGAGGCGAACCCGCTCGAACCTGCGAACCTCGTGGATCTCCAGGAGCAGGTGCGCTACAGCGGCGCCGACATCGGGCTGGCCTTCGACGGCGACGCCGACCGCTGTTTCTTCGTCGACGAACAGGGCACGCCCGTCAGCCCGTCGGCGATCGTGGGCCTGGTCGCGGCCCGTGAGCTGGCCCGGAATCCCGGTGCCGCGATCGTGCACAACGTCATCACCTCCGCCGCCGCGGTGGAGATCGTCCGGGAGCACGGCGGCCGGCCGGTCCGCTCCCGGGTCGGCCACTCCTTCATGAAGGCGCTGATGGCCGAGCACGACGCGGTCTTCGGCGGCGAGCACTCCGGCCACTACTACTTCCGCGACTTCTGGCGGGCGGACACCGGCATGCTCACGGCGCTGCACGTCCTGGCCGCCCTGAGTGAACAGCCCGGCCCGCTGTCCGAACTGGTCGCCGGGTACTCGCGATACACGGCTTCCGGTGAGATCAACTCCAGGGTCACGGACGTGGCACGCACGCTGGACGCGGTCGAGGCGGCGTGCCGGAACGCCGACGGAGCCGTCACCGACCGCCTCGACGGACTCTCCGTGGACCTGGGCGACGGCCGCTGGTTCAACCTCCGCCCCTCCAACACGGAACCGCTGCTGCGGCTCAACGTGGAGGCCCGCGACGAGGCATCGATGGCCGAACTGCGCGACTGGATACTCACGTTCGTCCGGTGAGCGAACGGAGCGACCGGCGCTTGTCGAGGTCGCGCCGCCGACCTCGACGAAGCCGCCGACCACAAAGCACAGGCGCCGACCATGCGGCACAGGCTCAGAACCCGTGCCGCATCCCCCCGTCCACCGGCACCATGACCCCGGTCAGATAGCTCGCCGCGGGCGACAGCAGAAACGCCGCCGTACGCCCGAACTCCTCCGCCCTCCCGTACCGCCGCAACGGGATCCGCGACTCGTTGGCGGCCCGGGTGGCCGCGGGATCCGCGGACAGCCCGTCCAGCTCACGCACGCGATCCGTGTCGATGCGCGCGGGCAGCAGCCCCACCACTCGGATCCCGCGCGGCCCCACCTCGTCCGCGAGGGACTTGGCGAATCCGGCGAGTCCGGGCCGCAGGCCGTTGGAGATGGTCAGCCCCGGAATCGGCTCGTGCACCGACCCGGACAGCACGAACCCGACGACCCCGCCCTCCGCCAGCTCCGCCACCGCCGTACGGGCCAGCCGGACCGCGCCCAGGAACACCGAGTCGAACGCGGCCAGCCACTGCTCGTCCGTGTTGTCGGCGACGAACCCGGGCGCCGGACCGCCCACGCTGATGAGGATGCCGTCGAAGCGCCCGAAGTGCTCGCGGGCCGCCGCGACGAGCCGCCCCGCGACCTCCGGGTCGGCGTTGTCCGCCGCCACGCCCACCGCCCCGGGCCCCAACTCGGCCGCCGCCTCCGCGACCGTCTTCTCGTCCCGCCCCGTGACGACCACCTTCGCGCCGTCGGCGACGAGCTCGCGCGCGGCGGCGTTGCCCAGCCCGCGGGTGGCTCCGGTGACGACGTACACCCGGTCCTTCAGTCCAAGATCCATGGTCCCTATCCTGCCCGGTCGTCGCCGTAGAGGGCGAGGGCGGTGTTGACGAGGCCGATGTGGCTGAACGCCTGGGGGAAGTTGCCGAGCTGGCGGCCGGCGACCGGGTCGTACTCCTCGGCCAGCAGCCCCACATCGTTGGTGATGCCGACCAGGCGTTCGAAGAGCGTGCGGGCCTCCTCCGTACGGCCGGTCATGTGCAGGGCGTCCGCCAGCCAGAAGGAGCAGGCCAGGAAGACACCCTCGTCACCGGGCAGCCCGTCGACCTCCGGGCCGTCCGTGCTGTAGCGGCGTACGAACCCGCTGTGCCCCAGTTCGTCCCGGACCGCGTCGACGGTGCCGACGATCCTCGGGTCGTCCGGGGGCAGAAAGCCGACGCGGGGCAGGAGCAGCACGGCGGCGTCGAGTTCGCGGGAGCCGTAGAACTGGGTGAACGTGTTGCGTTCCGGGTCGTAGCCGCGTTCGCACACCTCCCGGTGCACCTCGTCGCGCATCGCCCGCCAGCCTTCCAGGTCGCCGCCGCTGAGCTTGGGGTTCAGTTCGAGCTGACGCACCGCTCGGTCCGCCGCGACCCACGCCATCACCTTCGAGTGCACGAAGTGCCGGCGCGGGCCGCGCACCTCCCACAGACCCTCGTCCGGCCGCCGCCACGCCGTCCGGAGGAACTCCATCAGCGCGACCTGCACCCGCCACATGTGCGGCTTCGACGGCAGCCCCGAACGCCGGCCCAGCGCCAGCGAGTCGATCACCTCGCCGTACACGTCGAGCTGGAGCTGCCGTACGGCCGCGTTGCCGATCCGTACCGGGGTCGAGCCGCCGAAGCCGGGCAGCCAGTCCAGCTCGAACTCGGGCAGCCGGCGCTCACCGGCGAGCCCGTACATGATCTGGAGCTCCGCCGGGTCGCCCGCGACCGCCCGCAGCAGCCAGTCGCGCCAGCGCTCGGCCTCCTCGTGATAGCCCGCCGACAGCAGCGCGTTCAGGGTGAGCGTGGAGTCGCGCAGCCAGCAGTAGCGGTAGTCCCAGTTGCGTACGCCGCCCATTTCCTCGGGCAGCGAGGTGGTCGGGGCGGCGACGATGCCGCCGGTCGGCGCGTAGGTCAGCGCCTTCAGGGTGATCAGCGAGCGTACGACGGCGTCCCGGTGCGGCCCGTCGTACCGGCAGCGGGCCGACCAGTCCCGCCAGTCCGAGACGGCCGTGTCCAGCGCCTCGTACGGGTCGGTGAACGGCGGATGCGGCTCGTGGGAGGGGTGCCAGGTCAGCACGAACGCGACCCGCTCGCCCGCCGCGACGGTGAACTCCGAGTACGTGGTGAAGTCCCGGCCCCAGGTGCGCACCCCCTTGTCGGTGCGCAGCCACACCGCGTCCGGCCCGGCGACGGCCACCCGGTGCCCGTTCGCCCGGCGCATCCACGGCACGATCGTCCCGTAGTCGAACCGCAGCCGCAGTGTGCTGCGGACGGTCACCTCGCCGCGTACGCCCTCGACGATCCGTACGAGATCGGGGGCGAGGTCGCGCTGGGGCATCAGGTCGGTGACGCGTACCGCGCCCTCGTCGGTCTCCCACTCGGTGTCGAGGACGAGGGTGCCGGGCCGGTAGCCGCGCCGGACGCACCGGTCGGCGCCCTCGGGGGCGATCCGCCAGTGGCCGTTGCGCTCGTCGCCGAGCAGGGCGGCGAAACAGGCGGCCGAGTCGAAGCGGGGCAGACACAGCCAGTCGACGCTGCCGTTCATGCCGACGAGCGCGGCGGTCTGGTGATCGCCGACGAGGGCGTAGTCCTCGATAAGGGGGACATGGGGCACAGAGGAGATGCGGTCGTTCTGATCGGGGTGCACGACGTGCGGGTTCCCGCTGCGGGGCCCCGGCATTCGGGCGGGATCGCCTTGTCACACGCCGAGAATCCCCGGTTACGTCACACGGCGGGACACGGCGGGACACGGCGGCTCGCGTCGTCACACCCCGGCGGGCTCGGTGTCCGCCGACTCCCGCGTCTTTGCCGCCTCTGCCTCTGCCGCCGCCTCGGCGCGGTCACGGCGTTCCCGGCGCACGAGGATCACCCAGCCCAGGGGGACACCGGCGGAGAACAGCCACCACTGGATGGCGTAGGCGTAGTTCAGAGCGGCGTTCTCGTCGCCGGGCCTGCCGAGCGGTTCGGGGGTGTCGTTCTTCGGTCCGGGCGTCGTCAGCACGATGTAGCCGCCGAGCACCTCGGCGCCCAGCCGCCGGGCCTCTTGATCACTGTTGATCAACATGACCTGCCGGTCCGGCAGTCCCTTGAGGTCCTTGATTCCGCTCGCCGCGGTCGTCTCGGCGGGCATCAGCCGCCCGGTGACGGTGATCTCGCCCTTGGGGGGCGCCGGGATCCTGGGGAACGCGGTCTGGCTCGGCCCGTCCGAGGGGATCCAGCCCCGGTTGACCAGCAGGACCTTGCCGTCGGCGAGGACGAAGGGGGTCAGCACGTGGTAGCCGACCTCGTCGTCGGAGTTGGTGCGGCGGCGGACGACGACCTCGTGGGCGGTGTCGAAACGGCCCTTCGCGCTGACGGTGCGGTACCGCTCGTCGGTGGTGACGGTGTGGCCGGGGGAGGTCAGCTTCTCCACGGGCACCGGGTCGGCGGACAGCGCGTCGGCGACCAGTTGGTTGCGGGCGCTGCGCTCTTCGTAGCGGTGCATCTGCCAGATGCCCAGCCTGATCATCGTGGGGATGAGAAGGAGGGCGACCAGCGTGAGGATCACCCACTGCCGGGACAAGAGGAAGCGGTACACCCCACTGACGGTACAACTCGCCCGTGGGGTGTGTTGCGGGGGGTACGCGGACCCGGCGGCCACGGGGGCTCACCGGCCCCCGTGGGCCCGCTCGGGCAGGCCTCCTCACACCTTGTCGATGATCCCCACCCTCCCCTCCGCGCGTGCGCAGTGCGCCCCGCAGTACCAGTGCCCCTCGGCCTCGACGCCCTGCCCGATGATCTGGACCCGGCAGTGCTCGCAGATGGGCGCCATGCGGTGGATCGCGCAGGCGAAGCAGTCGAAGACGTGCACCACCCCCTGTGCGTGCACCTCGAAGGACATCCCGTAATTGTTCCCGCAGACTTCACAACTGGCCATGCGCCACAGGGTGGGCCGTCGGTGCCGTGGGGGCGAGACGGTGCCGGGCGAGTCGGGCGCCAATCACCCGTCCGTACGGTCATCCCTCCGTCGCCGGTTCCACGTCCCGCAGGAGTTGCCCGAAGGCCGCCTCGTCGACGACCGGTGTGCCGAACTGGCGGGCCTTGACCACCTTCGAGGTCATGGAGTCGGGGTCGTTGGTGACGAGCAGGCTGGTCAGCCGGGACAGGCTCGTCGCGACATGGAGCCCCGCCTCGACGGCCCGGTCCTCCAGCAGGTCGCGTTCGACCGAGGTGTCACCGGAGAACGCCACCCGCATGCCCTGTCTGAGCGGCCCCCCGTCCTCGTACCGCCCCGGGTTGGGGTACGGACACGCGGGCCGCTTGCGGGACGGCCGCCAACTGGCCGGCTGGCCGCCGTAGCCCCCGGAGGCCTGCCGTCCGATCTGCGGCCGGGCGGCGCCGGCGGCCGGCGCCGACCACTCCGTCAGCGCCCTGCACTCCAGCAGCGGCAGCCGTACGCCGCCGCGTGCCGCCGCGTGCAGACTGGGCCGGAACGCCTCGGCGAGCACGCGCGCGTCGTCCAGCGCGTGGTGGGCCCGCTGCTGGACGACCCCGAAATGCGCGGCCAGTGTCTCCAGCTTGTGGTTGGGCAGCGGCAGCCCCAGCTCCTTGGACAGCGCGATGGTGCACAGCCGCTGACGCACCGGCGCCTCGCGCTCCGCGCGCGCGTACTCCCGGGCGATCATCGACCAGTCGAAGACCGCGTTGTGCGCGACGAGCACCCGGTCGGCGAGCCGGGACGCGAACTCCTCGGCGATGTCCGCGAAGAGCGGCGCGCCCTCCAGGGCCTCGCTCGTCAGCCCATGGATCCACACCGGCCCGGGATCCCGCTCCGGATTGACCGTTGTGTACCAGTGGTCCTCGACCTCGCCGCGCGCGTCCAGCCGGTAGACGGCCGCGGAGATTATCCGGTCGTCCCGGGACAGACCGGTCGTCTCGACGTCAACGACCGCGTACCCCTGGGGATATGCGGTCGGCCACGGGGCGGGGGACGGCGTGGGCGTCAGGTCTTCGAGCATGGTCCCAGAGAATACGGGCCGCGACTGACAGTCCGTCGCCCGCCCATGGACACGGACAGCCGGCGGGCAGGCTCGCGCCATGCTGAATACTTATCAGTAACAACATCTATGCGCCCTCGGCGAACCGCCCTAACGTGCAGTCATGCCGAATCTCCCCGATGTCGTGGTCTGGTCGATACCCGCCTACGTGCTGCTCGCGTTGATCGAGATGATCGGTGTCCGGATCCACCCCGACGAGGACGCCGCCGGCTACGAGGCCAGGGACAGCGCGACCAGTGTCGGCATGGGCCTGGGGAGCCTGGCCTTCGACTTCCTCTGGAAGATCCCGATCGTCGCCGCGTACACGGCCGCCTACGAACTCACGCCGCTCCGCGTGCCCGTCCTGTGGTGGACCCTCCCGCTCATGCTGCTCGCGCAGGACTTCCTCTACTACTGGTCCCACCGCGGTCACCACGTCGTCCGCATCCTCTGGGCCTGCCATGTGGTCCACCACTCCAGCCGCAGGTTCAACCTGACGACGGCCCTGCGCCAGCCCTGGACCACCCTCACCGTCTGGCCGTTCTACGTCCCCCTCGTCGCCCTCGGCGTGCACCCGGCCGCGGTCGCCTTCTGCTCCTCCGCGAACCTCGTCTACCAGTTCTGGATCCACACCGAGCGGATCGGCCGCATGCCCCGGTGGTTCGAGTACGTCCTCAACACGCCCTCCCACCACCGCGTCCACCACGCCTCCCAAGGCGGCTACCTGGACCGCAACTTCGGCGGCGTCCTCATCGTCTGGGACCGGCTCTTCGGCTCGTTCGCCGCCGAGACCGAACGGCCCGTCTATGGATTGACGAAGAACATCAATACGTTCAACCCCGTCAAGGTCGCCACCCATGAGTACGTCGCGATCGTCAAGGACATCAAGGCGGCGCGCAGTTGGCGTGAGCGCGCCGGGCGGGTAGTCCGGGGCCCCGGCTGGCAGCCCGCGCACCCGCGCCCGGAGCGGGCGGCCGAAGAGACCGCCGTCGCGTGAGACCGGCCCGGATCCTCCTCACCGCCTTCGCCGTCACCGCCGCCGTCGGCCTGTTCTCCCGCGCGGCCGGCGTCGCGGACCCGCCCCGGCTCCCCCGCCCGGACCTCTGGAGCACGCCCACGTACCTCGCGGCCCAGGGACTGCCGGCCGCCGAAGTGCTCGCCGCCGCGAGCACCGCGCCGCGCCCAACCGTCACGTCCAGCGGATCGGCACCGGCAGTGCGGTGAGCAGTCCCGACACGGCGACCACCAGACCGAGCGCGACGACCTCCGCGCGCGCGGGGACGCAGGCCGTCAGCGGGTCGGGCGCCCGGTTCAGCCGCAGCCGCGCCCACAGCGCGAGCACGGCGACGACGGCCACGACGATCACCTTGGCGAGCAGTGTGCGGCCGTACGCCGTCGACGTCAGCTGTTCCAGGACCGTGTCCGGCGGCATCCGGCGCAGCGTGCTCCAGATGCCCGTCGCGGTGATCAGGGCGAGCAGAACGGCCGCCACGCGCGCGTAGAGACCCAGCAACGCCACGCGCGCGTCCCGGGCGTCACCCCACAGGGGCAACGTCCGCAGTACGTACAGCAGTCCGCCCACCCACAGGGCCGCGCACATGAGGTGGACGAACGTCAGCGCCGAACCGGTCAGCGGATCGAGCTCCGGTGCCGGATGGGCCCGCAGCGCCTCCGCCACGGTCACCGCGGCCAACGGCCAGATCTGGGTGGCCGGGCGGGCCGACAGCGCGCAGAGTCCCGCCGCGGCGAAGCCGTTGACCTCCAGCAGCGCGAGCTTGCCGTCCCGGGAGTCGTACAGGCCGCCCACATCGATCGCGGCCAGGCTGTGCGGCACGAGGTTGCCGGTCGACACCACCGAGGCCAGCCCCAGCGCGGCGACGAAACCGGCACCGGCCGCGTACGGCGCCCAGGTGCGTGCCCGTCGGGCCGGCGCCCCGGGCAGTCCGGCGGCCAGTCTCCGTACGAACAGCTCGCCCACCGGGACGCACAGCGCGGCGAACAGCACCGTCCGCAGCAGCCCGATCCCCGCCGCGCCGGGCGCCGCCGCCTCCCCGGTGCCGTCCATCGCGAGGGGCGGACCGAGCAGCGGGATCAGCGCGGCCAGCGCCACCAGCACGAGCAGGGTGACGGCCCGTCGGATCCCCGGGCGCCCGCCCTCGTCGGACGCTCTGTCAGCCGTTCCACCGGTCGTCCTGCCAGTCGGTCGTATCAAGCCCACCCCAATGCCGTGTTTCCTGACCAGGTATCAACATATGCACTGGATCAACACAATGGGCCGGGCAGCGCGAACGCGGCCCGGCCCACCGAAGGAAAACCGGAAAGAGTGACGAACCGACAGGCGGGCAGAGCTACTTCGTGACCGCGTCCAGCGCGTCCGCGATGCCGTGGCCGTAGAAGCCGTTGTGGTTCCTGGGGCCCTCGCACACCGCGTCGACCTTGCCGTCACCGTCGATGTCGTAGGGGTCCGTGCACGGCGTGGCGTCCGCCTCGGCGTACAGGAGCGCCTTGACCAGGGCGGCCGGCGCGTACGGGTGCGTCGACTTGATCAGGGCGGCCACGCCCGCGACGTGCGGGGTCGCCATCGACGTACCGGCCATGTAGCCCCAGGTGCCGCCGGGCAGCGGGCCGAGGATCAGGCCGCTGGTGGCGGGCGGGGCCGGGGTCTGGAAGCGCGTCGAGTCGCCGCCGGGGGCCGCGATGTCGATGACGCCCAGGCCGTGGTTGGAGAAGGACGACTTGATGCCCTTGGCGCCAGTCGAGGCGACCGTCACCACGCCCGGGAGCTGGGTCGGGATGTCGTAGCACTTGGACGGGTCGACGACCCGGTCCGAGGGCGTCCCGTCGTTGGGGGAGACCGGGTCGGTGATCTCGTCGGCCGCGAGGTCGTAGTTCTCGTTGCCGGCCGCCGCGACATTGACGACGCCCTTGAGCTCCGCGTACCGGGTGGCCCGCGTGATGGCGTCGACCAGGGCCTTCTGGTCCGGGTCGTTCTTGCAGTTGAAGTACCAGGGGTCCGTGTAGTAGCTGTTGTTCGTGACGTCGACACCGTGCTCGGCCGCCCACATGAAGCCGCAGACGACGGCCTCCGTGTAGAAGTACCCGGCCGGGGTCGACACCTTGATGCCGGACACCTTCACGCCCGGCGCGACGCCCGTGACGCCGACACCGTTCTTGGCGGCGGCTATCTCGCCCGCCACGTGCGTGCCGTGCGGGCTCTCGCCCGTGGCCGGCCGCCAGGCCCCGTCGGTGGTGTCGGGCTTGCCCGTCACGCAGTTGACGGAGGCCGCGCGGTCGAAGTTCGGCGCGATGTCCGGGTGCGTGTCGTCGACACCGGTGTCGATCACGGCGACGGTCACCCGGGAGTTGCCGAGCGACTTCTCGTGAGCCTTGTCCGCCTTGATGGCGGGCAGGTCCCACTGCAACGGCTCCAGCGGGTCCTGGCCCGCGCCTGCGGCGGCGGTGGCACTGGCGATCTCCGCCGGGGAGAGCACCTTCGGGGCGCCCTCGTCGGTGGTCGACTGCGCGGGCAGCGGCGCGTTGCGCGTGTTCCCGGCGGACTGGACGCCGGGCACCTCGCGGATGACCTTGGCGAAGTCGGGGTTCGCCGAGTGGACGACGACCACGCCTATCCGGTCGTACGACGTCACGACCGTGCCGCCGGCCTTGGCGATGGCCTTCCGCACGTACGTGGAGGGGCCGAACCCGGGGAACACGTTGACGACATAGCTGAGCGAGGGCCCATCGGCCGTGACGGCGGCACCGGTGGTGGCGTCGGTGTCGGCCGCGACGGCCTGGATGTTGGGCAGGAAGGCGAACGCCGTCGCCATGGCCATCCCGAGCGGGGCTACCACAGCGCGACGGAAGCGGGGGTGAGGTGCTGTCATAAGGGGGCTCCGGTTCCTTCGTTCGTGGACATGGTGGACATACTCGACGTGCGCGAAGACTCGGAAAACCGTGCGGTCACTTGACCGCGCGCAGTGCGTCGACGATCCCGAACCCGAAGAATCCGTTGACCTGTTCGCCGCCCTCGCACACCGCGTCCTGCTTGCCGTCACCGTCCTGGTCGTACGACGCGGGGCAGCCCGGGTTGTTCGCCTGGGCCTTCAGCAGCGTCTGGAGCTCGGCCGGGGTCGCCTTCGGGTACTTCGACTTCAGCAGCGCGGCGACGCCCGCGGCGTGCGGCGAGGCCATCGAGGTGCCCTGGAGGAAGCCGTACTCGCCGTTCGGCATGGTGGACAGGATGCGGCCGTTCTTGGACGGCGTGTCCGGTATCTGGTACTTGCGGTCCCCGCCCGGGGCCGCGATGTCGACGACACCGTTCCCGTACGTCGAGTAGTACGACTTGACGTTGTCGACGCCCGTGGCGCTCACCGTGACGACACCCGGGAGCATGTTCGGTACGTCGAAGCACTTGTGCGGGTCGATCGTGCGGGGGACCGGCGTCGCGTCGTCAGGGCTGCTCTCGTCGACGATCGCGTCCGAGTCCAGGTCGTGGCTGGAGTTGCCGGCCGCCGCCAGGTTGAGGGTGCCCCTCTTCTGCGCGTACAGCTGCGCCCTGTTGACCGCGTCAACAATGGCCCGCTGATCGGGGTCGTCCATGCAGTTGTACAGCCATGGATCAACGTAGTAGCTGTTGTTCGTGATCTCGACGCCGTGGTCGGCGGCGAACACGAAGGCGCACACGACGTTCTCCGGGTAGAAGAGCCCGTTGACCGGGTCGCTCACCTTGATGCCGGACACCTTCACACCGGGCGCGACACCGGCCACCCCGATGCCGTTGCGGGCGGCGGCTATCTCACCGGCCACATGGGTGCCGTGGTAGTCCTCGGCCTTGTACGGGCGCCAGGCGCCCGCACTGGTGTCCGCGACGCCGCCGACGCAGTTCGCCGACTGGGACGCGGAGAAGTTCGGGGCGAGGTCGGGGTGGGTGTCGTCGACGCCGGTGTCGATCACGGCGACGGTGACCCGGCGGCTGCCCGGGTTGATCTTCGCGGCCTTGTCGGCGCCGATCGACCGCAGGTCCCACTGGTCGGCTTCGAGGGGCTCGCTCTCCGGGGTCCGGGCCGACACGGCCTCGACCTTGGCCGCCTCGGCTGCCGTCAGATAGTCCGCCGCGCCCTCGTCGGTCGTCCCGGCGGCGACCAGCGGCGTGGTCCGGGTGGCACCCGCGGACAGCACACCGCGCGCCGCGCGGATCTCCGCCCCGAAGGAGGGGTTCGTGGAGTGGACGACGATCACACCGATCTTCTTGTACGTCACCACGACCGTGCCGCCGGCCTTGGATATCGCCTCCGTCACCGACCCGATCGTGTGACGGCTGGTGCTCTTGGTGTTGACGACATACGCGAGGTTCGGACCGTCCGCGAACCGGGCGGCAGGGGCGGCCGGTTCGGCGGCCGAAGCGGCGGCGGGCAGGAAGCCGAGGGACGCGGTCAGGGACAGCGCGACCGGCACCGCGAGAGCGAGCCGGCGCCTGGAGCGCAGATGAGCCATGGGTTCTCCACATCAACCGGAAACGAGGCTCGCCCGGACAACGACGGTTGCCGGGCAAGCGCGTAGCAGGGACGGACAACAAGTCGGTACGCGCGAAAAGGCGGGCGCGGGCGCGCGGCCCGTCGCCCCGACTTTGCAGGTACATGACTGTCGGTACAGGGCGAAGCTATCCCGCCTCGCCGCTGGCCAGCAATGACTTCCGGAGACCAGTTAGGAAAGAGGTAAGGAGAGTTGAACCGGTCCTCGCGCGGCGCCGTGACCTTGGGCAGGGAGCGCGAGGACCATCGAGCCCCTGTCGGATCGCGCATGGGTCCTGCCATCGCGAGCCGACCCCCTTGGTCCAGATCACCGCGAGGTCAGAACAGCCATGTCCGTACCCAGCCCGTCCCCGTCCCCGAACGATCACGCTCCGTCGTCAACTGTCGTGACCGCCCCCGCAACGCGAGGAGACTCCGTGGCTACCGACGCACCGCCCCCCGTGAAGACAGAACACCGCCTCCCCTCCACGGAGGAGTTCGTCGAGGTCCAGCAGAGCGCCGAGTTCGGTGAACTGCGCCGCGCCCACCGCTCCTTCGCCTTCCCGCTGACGATCGCCTTCATCACCTGGTACCTGCTGTACGTCCTGCTGTCGAACTACGCGGGCGGGTTCATGGGCACCAAGCTCGTCGGCCACATCAACGTCGCCTTCGTCCTGGGCATCGCCCAGTTCCTCACCACGTTCCTCATCGCCTGGTGGTACGCGCGCTACTCCGCCGCGAACCTCGACCCCAAGGGCGAGGCGATCAAGTCCCGGATGGAGGGCGGCGCATGAGCCCCGTACAGCAGAGTGTTCTCGCCGCGGGCGAGGCGAGCGAGCACCGGCCGCTGATCATCTCCCTGTTCGCGGTGTTCGTCCTCGCGACCCTCGTCATCACCGTCTGGGCGGGCCGCCAGACCAAGAGCGCCGCCGACTTCTACGCCGGCGGGCGCCAGTTCAGCGCCTTCCAGAACGGCCTCGCGGTCTCCGGCGACTACATGTCCGCCGCGTCCTTCCTCGGCATCGCCGGCGCGATCGCCCTCTTCGGCTACGACGGCTTCCTGTACTCCATCGGCTTCCTCGTCGCCTGGCTGGTCGCCCTGCTCCTGGTGGCCGAACCGCTGCGCAACTCCGGCCGCTACACCATGGGTGACGTCCTCGCCTACCGGATGCGCCAGCGCCCGGTCCGCACCGCCGCCGGTACGTCGACGATCGTCGTCTCGATCTTCTACCTGCTGGCCCAGATGGCCGGCGCGGGCGTCCTCGTCTCGCTCCTCCTCGGCATCACCTCGGACACGGGCAAGGTCGCCATCGTCGCCCTCGTCGGCGTCCTGATGATCGTGTACGTCTCCATCGGCGGCATGAAGGGCACCACCTGGGTCCAGATGGTCAAGGCCGTGCTGCTCATCAGCGGCACGATCCTCATTACGTTCCTGGTGCTGCTCAAGTTCAACTTCAACATCTCCGACCTGCTCGGCACCGCCGCCGAACGCAGCGGCAAGGGCGACGCCTTCCTGGAGCCCGGCCTCCAGTACGGCGCCTCCGGCACCACCAAGCTGGACTTCATCTCCCTGGGCATCGCCCTGGTCCTCGGCACCGCCGGCCTGCCGCACATCCTGATCCGCTTCTACACGGTGCCCACGGCCAAGGCCGCCCGGAAGTCCGTGAACTGGGCGATCGGCATCATCGGCGGCTTCTACCTGATGACGATCGCGCTCGGCTTCGGCGCCGCCGCCCTGATCGACCAGAAGGAGATCACCGACTCCAACCCGTCCGGCAACACGGCCGCGCCACTGCTCGCCCTGCACATCGGCGGCGTCGACTCCGCCTGGGGCGCGGTGCTCCTCGCGACGATCTCGGCGGTCGCCTTCGCGACGATCCTCGCCGTCGTCGCCGGCCTCACACTGGCCTCGTCGTCGTCCTTCGCGCACGACATCTACGCCAACGTCATCCGCAAGGGGAAGGCCACCGAGAAGGAGGAGATGAAGGCGGCCCGCTGGTCCACCGTATTCATCGGCGTCATCTCCATCGCCCTGGGCGCCCTCGCCCGCGACCTCAACGTGGCCGGCCTGGTCGCACTGGCGTTCGCGGTAGCCGCCTCCGCCAACCTGCCCACGATCCTCTACAGCCTGTTCTGGAAGAGGTTCACCACCCAGGGCGCCCTGTGGTCGATCTACGGCGGCCTGATCGTGGCGGTCGGCCTGGTGCTGTTCTCCCCGGTCGTCTCCGGCGACCCGAAGGCGATGTTCCCGGGTGTCGACTTCCACTGGTTCCCGCTGAAGAACCCCGGGATCATCTCCATCCCGTTCGGCTTCGTCATGGGCTGGCTCGGCACGGTCCTCTCCAAGGAGGAGCCCGACACCGGCAAGTACGCGGAGCTGGAGGTGCGGTCCCTCACGGGCACCGGAGCACACTAGCCAGGCGTTTTCCGCCCGCGGGGAATCGCGTGGGGGCCGTCGTGGGAATCCGAGGCGGCCCCCACGCCGCGTCCTGGGGCGTCCTGGGGCAGCGGGCCGGCCGGGTTGTCGGTGGGGTCACGTAGGCTCGCAGGTGCGGAAGGAGAATTCCGTACCTGCGATCCGCTACGAGGGAGGGGGCCCACGTGCTCATCGACACCTATGGCCGAGTCGCCACCGACCTGCGCGTCTCGCTGACCGACCGCTGCAACCTGCGGTGCACGTACTGCATGCCCGAGGAGGGCCTGCAGTGGCTGGCCAAGCCGGACCTGCTCACGGACGACGAGATCGTCCGCCTGATAGACATATCCGTCCGCATGCTGGGCATCGAAGAGGTCCGCTTCACCGGCGGGGAGCCGCTGCTGCGCCCCGGCCTGGTCGGCATCGTGGAGCGGGTCGCCGCCCTGACCCCGCGTCCCCAGATGTCCCTGACGACCAACGGCATCGGCCTGGGCCGCACGGCGACCGCCCTGAAGGCGGCGGGCCTGGACCGCGTCAACGTCTCCCTGGACACCCTGCGCCCGGACGTCTTCAAGACCCTCACCCGCCGCGACCGCCACAAGGACGTCATCGCGGGCCTGGAGGCCGCCCGCGAGGCAGGCCTGACCCCGGTGAAGGTCAACACGGTACTGATGCCGGGGCTCAACGAGGACGAGGCGCCGGACCTCCTCGCCTGGGCCGTCGAGCACGACTACGAGCTGCGCTTCATCGAACAGATGCCCCTGGACGCCCAGCACGGCTGGACACGCGAGGGCATGGTCACCGCCGGCGACATCCTCGCCTCCCTCCGCACCCGCTTCGACCTGACGGAGGAGGGCGCCGGCGAACGCGGTTCGGCCCCCGCCGAACGCTGGCTGGTCGACGGCGGCCCGCACCGCGTCGGCGTCATCGCCTCCGTCACCCGCCCGTTCTGCGCCGCCTGCGACCGCACCCGCCTGACGGCCGACGGCCAGATCCGCAACTGCCTCTTCGCCCGCGAGGAGACAGACCTCCGCACGGCCCTCCGCTCGGGCGCCCCCGACGAGGAGATAGCCCGCATCTGGCGCGAGGCGATGTGGGGCAAGAAGGCAGGCGCGGGCCTGGACGACCCGACCTTCGTCCAGCCGGACAGACCGATGTCGGCAATCGGCGGCTAGCGCCGAAGGGGCGCGGGGCGGTGACATTTGCGGCTCCGCCGCGTGGGCGCGACCAGCCACGAACGACCCGCGGCCGAAGACGAAGAGAAGGCACCCCGCTCACCCCGCCGGAGGCGCCTCCCACTCCTCCAGCCTCACCACGTCCTTGAGGAACCCCCGCACCCCGAGAAACTGCGACAAATGCTCGCGATGCTCCTCGCAGGCCAGCCACGTCTTGCGCCGCTCGGGTGTGTGCAGCTTCGGGTTGTTCCAGGCGAGCACCCACTCCGCGTCCGCCCGGCATGCCTTGGCGGAACAGATGGGGGAATCAGGGTCTGAGCCGATCATCTGCTGACCCTAACCCGGCGGAAACAGGGTTCAAAAGGCGACGCCGAGCAGCCACGGGGGGAGCTGCCCGGCGTCGGTCTGTCGCTCCGACGGGGGATGCGGAGCGCGTACGAAGTATGTCATGGGTCACCGTCCGACCGGCACCGGAACTTCATGATTGATCTGAGCTTTTCTTGAGCTTGGGGACGCCGTTCGGACTGACTTCCGGTCAGGATTGTTCGTGCCGATTTCCCCGCGCACCGGCCCCCTGATCGCCCCCGGCGCCTTCCGCCGAGGATTCCGCGAAGCCCTCTTCCGGCCGCGGCGGCGTGATCATCGGCCGCACCGGAACCCTCACGAACGTCGACGGGAGACCGGGCGCGTTCTCGCGGCCCGCGTTGGCGATCACCACGGAGATGTAGGGCAGAACAAAGCCGAGCACCAGCGCCACGATCGCGACGTGCCGTTCGACGTTCCAGAGCACCGCCGAGAGGATCACGGCCACCGTGCGCACCGACATCGAGATGACGTACCGGCGCTGTCTGGCCCGCACATCGTCCGTGAGCCCCTGCCGTGCCCCGGTGATCCGGAAGACCTGGGCGCCGCCGCTGTTGCTCCGCTTCCGCATCACGTTCCACCATCCACCCGAATCGGACACGCCCCGGCCCGTACCCTGCGCCGAACCCGGTCGGGGAACCGTGCCCGGACGCCTTCCACGTTACGCCGCGCCTGCGTCGCCTACGAGACCGGGGCACCTTCCGTCGGGCTGACCCGGCTGCGCCGTACCGCGTACCGAAGGGCCCGACATGCGCCGTAGCGCGAACGGGCCGACACTGGGCGCAATGCTCGCGTCGAGCCGTACGAGGAGGCATCCATGGGCTGGTTGTGGGCGATCATCGTGGGATTCGTGCTGGGTCTCCTGGCCAAGGCGATCATTCCGGGCAAACAGCACAGCCCGCTCTGGCTGACGACCATCTTCGGCATGATCGGCGCGGTTATCGGCAACGCGATCGCGCGAGGTTTCGGCGTCGCGGAGACGAGGGGCATCGACTGGACCCGCCATGTGTTCCAGCTCGTGGCGGCCATCGTGATCGTCTACCTGGGCGACAAGGCCTACATGGCGATGTGGGGCAACAGACGACAGCGAGCGTAGTCGGCGGCATGGGTGAAGGGGGCGGCCCGATCAACGGGCCGCCCCCTTCACGCGTACTCAGCACCCACCTGACACGGACGCCCGGTCAGCCGGTGACCTCCACCGCCGCCAGGTTCTTCTTGCCTCGGCGCAGCACCAGCCACCGCCCGTGGAGCAGGTCCTCCTTGGCGGGGACCGCGTCCTCGGAGACGACCTTCGCGTTGTTCACGTAGGCGCCGCCCTCCTTCACCGTGCGTCGCGCGGCCGACTTGCTGGCCACCAGGCCGACCTCGGCGAACAGGTCGACGACCGGACCCGCCTCGGCGACCTGGATGTGCGGCACCTCGGAGAGGGCCGCGCTCAGCGTCCGCTCGTCCAGCTCCCCCAGCTCGCCCTGGCCGAAGAGGGCCTTCGACGCGGCGATCACGGCGGCCGTCTGGTCGGCGCCGTGCACCAGCGTCGTCAGCTCCTCGGCGAGCGCGCGCTGCGCGGCCCGCGCCTGCGGACGCTCCGCGGTCTGCGCCTCCATCGCCTCCAGCTCCTCCGGGGACTGGAAGGACAGGATGCGCATGTACGTCGAGATGTCCCGGTCGTCCACGTTCAGCCAGAACTGGTAGAACGCGTACGGGGTCGTCATCTCCGGGTCGAGCCAGATGGCGCCGCCCTCGGTCTTGCCGAACTTGGTGCCGTCCGCCTTCGTCATCAGCGGGGTCGCCAGCGCGTGCACGGAGGCGTCCGGCTCCAGGCGGTGGATCAGGTCGAGACCGGCGGTGAGGTTGCCCCACTGGTCGCTGCCGCCCTGCTGGAGCGTGCAGCCGTGCCTCCGGTACAGCTCCAGGAAGTCCATGCCCTGGAGGAGCTGGTAGCTGAACTCCGTGTAGCTGATGCCCTGGTCGGACTCCAGACGGCGGGCGACCGAGTCTTTCGTCAGCATCTTGTTGACGCGGAAGTGCTTGCCGATGTCCCGCAGGAACTCGATGGCCGACATGCCGGCCGTCCAGTCCAGGTTGTTCACCATCAGAGCGGCGTTCTCGCCCTCGAAGGACAGGAACGGCTCGATCTGCGCGCGGAGCCGGTTCACCCAGTTCGCGACCGTCTCCGGGTCGTTCAGCGTGCGCTCCGCGGTGGGACGCGGGTCGCCGATCTGACCGGTCGCCCCGCCGACCAGGGCCAGCGGACGCAGGCCCGCCTCCTGGAGACGGCGCATGGTGAGCACCTGCACCAGATGACCGACGTGCAGGCTGGCCGCCGTCGGGTCGAACCCGCAATAGAACGTGACGGGACCGTCCGCGAGCGCCTTGCGCAAAGCGTCCTCGTCAGTGGACTGGGCGAACAGCCCACGCCACTTCAGCTCGTCGACGATGTCCGTCACGGTTCTCGTATCTCCTTGAATGGTCTTCGTTCAGTTCTACGGCAGCCGGGTGACCACCGGCAACGAGGTTATACGCCCTGACTGACAGAGCTCATATTGAAGTCCGGCACCCGCAGCGCGGGCATCGCGGCCCGGGTGAACCAGTCGCTCCACTCCCGGGGCAGCGTCTTCTCCGTACGCCCCGCCTCGACGGCCCGCCCGAGCAGGTCCACCGGCGACTCGTTGAACCGGAAGTTGTTGACCTCCCCGCTGACCTCGCCGTTCTCCACGAGGTACACCCCGTCACGGGTCAGACCGGTCAACAGCAGGGTGGCCGGGTCGACCTCGCGGATGTACCAGAGGCAGGTCAGCAGCAGCCCGCGCTCGGTGTTCGCGACCATCTCCTCCAGGGACCTGTCCTCGCCCCCGTCCAGGACGAGGTTCCCGATCGCCGGGGACACGGGCAGGCCGGTCAGCCCGGCGGTGTGCCGGGAGGTGATCAGCCGGTTCAGCTCACCCTCGCGGATCCACTCCGTGGGGCTCAGCGGCAGCCCGTTGTCGAACACCGACTGGTCGTCGCCGGAGGAGTGGGCCAGCAGGAACGGCGATGCCTCCAGACCGGGCTCGTTCGGGTCGCTGCGCAGCGTCAGGGGCAGCTCCGTGAGCCTCTCGCCGAGGCGGGTCCCGCCGCCCGGCCTGGAGAACACCGTGCGCCCCTCGGCGGCGTCCCGCGCGGACGCCGACCACATCTGGTAGATCAGCAGGTCGGCCACGGCCGTCGGCGGCAGCAGCGTCTCGTACCGCCCGGCGGGCAGCTCGATCCGCCTCTCCGCCCAGCCGAGACGTACGGCGAGTTCGGCGTCGAGGGCGGCCGGGTCGACGTCCTTGAAGTCCCGCGTCGACCGCCCGGCCCACGCCGACCGCGTACGGTCCGGGGACTTGGCGTTCAGCTCCAGCGTCCCGTTCGGCTGGTCGTGACGCAGGCGCAGCCCCGTCGACGTACCCACATAGCTCGACACCAGCTCGTGGTTGGCGAAGCCGTACAGCTCCCGGCCACCCGCACGCGCGCGTGCGAACGCCTCGCCGAGCGCCGGCGCGAAGTCGGCGAACACGGCGGACGAGGTCTCGGCGGGCGCGTCCAGGAAGTCGGGGGACTCCGGCACACCCCCGACCAGCGCTTGGGCGTCCTCAGCGGGCCCCGCACCGCGCGCGGCGGCCTCCGCGGCCCGTACGAGCGGTTCCAGCTCGTCGGCGGTGACGGCGGCCCGGGAGACGACCCCGGAGGCCGTGCCCTCCTTGCCGCCGACGGTGGCGACGACCGTGAGCGTGCGCCCGCGCGTGACCCCGTTGGTGGTGAGGGCGTTGCCCGCCCAGCGCAGGTTGGCGGTCGACTCCTCGTCGGCGATGACGACACACCCGTCGGCCCGGGACAGCTCAAGGGCCCGCTCGACGATCTCGTGCGGCTTGACCAAACGGGCGCTCATCGACCGGCCTCCTGCGTGGTGTTGAGGATGTTGACGCCCTTGAAGAGGGCCGACGGGCAGCCGTGGGACACGGCCGCGACCTGTCCCGGCTGGGCCTTGCCGCAGTTGAAGGCGCCACCCAGGACGTATGTCTGCGGACCGCCGACGGCCGCCATGGAGCCCCAGAAGTCGGTGGTCGTGGCCTGGTAGGCCACGTCCCGCAACTGCCCGGTGATCCGGCCGTTCTCGATCCTGAAGAACCGCTGGCCGGTGAACTGGAAGTTGTAGCGCTGCATGTCGATGGACCAGGACCGGTCCCCGACGACGTAGATCCCGCGGTCGACGCCCCCGATGAGATCCTCGGTCGCCAGCCCGCCCGGGTCCGGCCGCAACGACACATTGGCCATGCGCTGCACGGGCACATGGCCCGGCGAGTCGGCGTACGCGCACCCGTTGGACCGCTCGAACCCGGTCAGCTTCGCGATCCGCCGGTCCAGCTGGTACCCCACGAGGGTGCCGTCCTTGACCAGGTCCCACGACTGGCCGGCGACGCCCTCGTCGTCGTAGCCGATGGTCGCCAGGCCGTGTTCGGCGGTGCGGTCGCCGGTGACGTTCATCAGCTCGGAGCCGTACCTGAGCTTGCCGAGCTGGTCGAAGGTGGCGAAGGACGTGCCCGCGTACGCCGCCTCGTAGCCGAGCGCCCGGTCCAGCTCGGTGGCGTGGCCGATGGACTCGTGGATGGTCAGCCACAGGTTCGACGGGTCGACGACCAGGTCGTACAGCCCCGCCTCGACGCTCGGCGCGCGCATCTTCTCGGCGAGCAGCTCGGGGATCTGTTCCAGCTCGGAGTCCCAGTCCCACCCCGTGCCGGTCAGGTACTCCCAGCCGCGTCCGACGGGCGGCGCGATGGTCCGCATCGAGTCGAACTCGCCGCTCGACTCGTCGACGGAGACGGCCGTGAACTGCGGGTGCAGCCGTACCCGCTGCTGCGTGGTGACGGTCCCCGCGGTATCGGCGTAGAACTTGTTCTCGTGCACCGTGAGCAGCGAGGCGTCGACATGGTTGACGCCGTTCGCGGCGAGCAGCCGCGCGCTCCACTCGGCCAGCAGGCCCGCCTTCTCCTCGTCGGGCACGGTGAACGGATCGATCTCGTACGACGAGACCCACGTCCGGTCCGCGTGCACCGGCTCGTCGGCCAGCTCCACCCTCTCATCGGACCCGGCGGCCCTGATCACCTGGGCGGAGAGCTTCGCCATGGCCACGGCCTGCGAGGCGACCTTCGCGGCGGCGTCCATGCTCAGGTCCACGCCCGACGCGAACCCCCAGGTACCGCCGTGCACCACCCGCACCGCGTACCCCAGGTCCGTGGTGTCCGACGAGCCGGACGGCTTGGCGTCCCGCAGCCGCCAGGACGCGCTGCGCACCCGCTCGAACCGGAAGTCCGCGTGGTCGGCACCGAGCGCACGCGCGCGTGCCAGGGCGGCGTCGGCTAGGGCCCGCAAGGGCAACGCGAGGAAGGACGGATCGATTTCATGGGCCACGAGCGGCCTCCCCTTGTCGCCGACGGCAGAGATGAGTATGTCCCGCAGTGAATCATGCGGAACCGACATCCCGGCTTCCACCGGATTCCCGCCGCGAACCGTGCCCGTCCCACACTCCCGGCACCGTCCGGGCCCCTTCTCCGAGCACATCCGAGCACACCGACTGTAGGGACCCGACAGCACGAGGGGTGAGCCACTGTCGGTGCTCGATTGTCCGCAGACGTGGGCGGACCGATAGGTTTTCGGAGAAGCAGCCTGTCGACCCGGGTGTTGGGACAGGTCATGAACCGCTACCGAAAGGGTGATCCGTTGAGCCGCTCGGTTCTCGTCACCGGAGGCAACCGGGGCATCGGCCTCGCCATCGCCCGCGCGTTCGCCGAGGCGGGCGACAAGGTCGCCATCACATACCGTTCCGGTGAGCCGCCGACCGCCCTGACAGAGTTGGGCTGCCTCGCCGTCAAGTGCGACATCACCGACACCGAGCAGGTGGAGCAGGCCTACAAGGAGATCGAGGCCGAGCACGGCCCGGTCGAGGTCCTCGTCGCCAACGCCGGCATCACCAAGGACCAGCTCCTGATGCGCATGTCCGAGGACGACTTCACGTCCGTCCTCGACACCAACCTCACCGGCACCTTCCGTGTCGTCAAGCGTGCCAACCGCGGCATGCTGCGCGCCAGGAAGGGCCGCGTCGTCCTGGTCTCGTCGGTCGTCGGGCTGTACGGATCGCCGGGCCAGGCCAACTACGCGGCCTCCAAGGCCGGACTGGTCGGGTTCGCCCGCTCCCTCGCCCGTGAGCTGGGCTCGCGCGACATCACCTTCAACGTGGTCGCACCCGGCTTCGTCGACACCGACATGACCAAGGTCCTCACCGACGAGCAGCGCGCGGGCATCGTCTCGCAGGTGCCGCTCGGCCGGTACGCGCGACCGGAGGAGATCGCCGCAACGGTGCGGTTCCTCGCCTCGGACGACGCCTCGTACATCACTGGAGCCGTCATTCCCGTTGACGGCGGACTGGGAATGGGTCACTGATCACCATGAGCGGAATTCTTGAGGGCAAGCGGATCCTGATCACCGGTGTGCTGATGGAGTCCTCCATCGCCTTCCACGTCGCCAAGCTGGCGCAGGAAGAGGGTGCCGAGATCATCCTGACCGCGTTCCCGAGGCCCACACTGACCGAGCGCATCGCCAAGAAGCTGCCGAAGCCCACCAAGGTCATCGAGCTCGACGTCACCAACGACGAGCACCTCGGCCGGCTGGCCGACATCGTGGGCGAGGAGCTCGGCGGCCTCGACGGTGTCGTCCACTCCATCGGCTTCGCGCCGCAGGACGCGCTCGGCGGCAACTTCCTCAACACGCCGTTCGAGTCCGTCGCCACCGCGATGCACGTCTCGGCGTACTCCCTGAAGTCGCTGACCATGGCCTGCCTGCCGCTGATGCAGAACGGCGGCTCGGTCGTCGGCCTCACCTTCGACGCCAAGTTCGCCTGGCCGCAGTACGACTGGATGGGCCCGGCCAAGGCCGCCCTGGAGGCCACCAGCCGTTACGTGGCCCGTGACCTGGGCAAGCAGAACATCCGCTGCAACCTCGTCTCCGCCGGCCCCCTCGCCTCCATGGCCGCCAAGTCCATCCCGGGCTTCGGCGAGCTGGCCGCCGTGTGGGACGCCCGGTCGCCCCTGGAGTGGGACCTCAAGGACCCCGAGCCGGCCGGCCGCGGTGTCGTCGCCCTGCTGAGCGACTGGTTCCCGAAGACCACCGGCGAGATCATCCACGTGGACGGCGGGCTGCACGCGATCGGCGCGTGACCGCTGCCGGTGCCGCCGAGGCCCGGCCGACATTCCGAGGGCCCGCGTTCCGTTTCCGGCGCGGGCCTTCGGCATGCCGGTGGGACGTCACCTGTTCGGCTCAGCAGGCCGGGCGGGGGAGGGGGTGGCCGGTCACTCTGGATTACGCGTTCACCTCGCGTTTCCTCCCCAGCACGGCCGAGGAGGTTCCCTTTGTGCGCCTGTCCCGAGGCTTGGCCCCGCTGCTCGTCGCCGTCGCTCTCATAACCGGTCTTCCTTGCGAAGCCGTTCCGCACGCGCGCGTGGAGGGGCGGCAGCAGGAGAAGCCGGAGCCCTTCGGCTCCACCTGCTACACCCGGGTCACCGGTTCCAGGGTGACCGCGTACTGCCACAACCCCTATGTGGCCACCGACCGCGTACGTCTGCACATCGAGTGCGACCAATGGTGGGACCTCGACAGCGACGGCTCCCCGGTCGAGGCCGGGCCCGCGCAGACGGTACTGCTGACCGGCCGCTGCTGGAAGGAGGTCCGCTCCGTGTGGGTCAGCCACCAGAAGCGGACGCCCTGAGCCGGCACACGAACGGATAACCCGCCGCCTCCCTCGCGGCAGCCGACGCGTCACCCGCGCGGATCGCCTCGACGAGCGGGGTGTGGTCCACGTACGACCCGGGGGTCAGCTCCTCGCCCACGTCGTCGCGCAGCCAGTCCCGCAGCACCTCTCCCAGGTCCGCGTACATCGCCGTCATCACGTCGTTGTGGGACGCGGCGACCACCGCCATGTGCAGGCTCGCGTCGGCCGTCACGAACGCCTCCGCGTCACCGGACGCCCAGGCCTCCTCCCGGCGCCCCAGCAGCGTGTCCAACTGACTGAGATCGCGTTCGGTGCGCCGCCGGGCCGCCAGCTCGGCCGCGCCCGACTCCAGCGTGGACCGCAGCTCGGCGATGTGCCGGGGGTCCGCGTCGGCGAACCGGCGGTGCATCACACCGGCCAGCTCACTGGTCGCCACGACGTACGTGCCCGAGCCCTGGCGGATGCTCAGCAGCCCGTTGTGCGCGAGGGCCCGGACGGCCTCACGGACCGTGTTCCGGGCCACGCCGAGCTGCGCGACCAGCTCGGGCTCGGTCGGGATGCGCGAGCCGACGGGCCACTCGCCCGAGGTGATCTGGTTCCGCAGCGCGGCGATGACCTGCTCGGGCAGGGCCGATCGATGGGGGTGGCTCAGCGGCGGCATGGCACATTTTCGCACGGGGGAGTACAGCCAATCATCCTATGATTTTATGCTTGGTGTCATGGTGAGCGAGGAAACCCGGACAGCGACGACATCCACCCCCGTATCCGTACGCGACCCGGCCGACCCGGAGAACGCGACCGGGAGGCCGCACACGCGCGCGTGGGTCACGCGGCTGGTCGTCGTCGCCGTCGTACTGTCCGCCCTCAACCTCCGGCCCGCCATCACCAGCCTGGGCGCTCTCCTCGAAGAGGTGCGCGACGGACTCGGCATGAGCGGCACCACGGCCGGGGTGCTCACCTCCGTGCCCCCGTTCTGCTTCGCCCTCTTCGGCGTCATGGCACCGCGTCTGGCCCGCCGTTTCGGCGCCGGCGCGGTCGTCTGCGCGGGCATGGCCGCCATCGCCGCCGGCCTGGCGATCCGCCCCTGGACGGGCACCGCCGCGGGCTTCCTGGCCGCCAGTGCGCTCGCCCTCATGGGCATCGCGGTCAGCAACGTCCTGATGCCCGTCGTCGTCAAGCGCTGGTTCCCGGACCGGGTCGGGGCCATGACGGGCCTGTACTCGATGGCCCTCGCCCTCGGCACCGCCGCTGCGGCGGCCATCACCGTGCCCGTCACCGAGACGCTGGGCGGCAGCTGGCGGTGGGGGCTGACCGTCTGGGCGGTTCTCGCGGCGGCGGCCGCGGTGCCCTGGATCCCGCTGGTCCGGGAACGGGGCGCGGGCCGGCCGCGGCCGGAGGAACCTCCCGCGCGCGGGACGTCGGCCACGGTGGAGGGCACGGGGACACTGCGCATCACCCGGAGCCGTACCGCCTGGGCGCTCGCCGTGTTCTTCGGGCTCCAGGCCACCTGTGCCTACGTCACCATGGGCTGGATGGCGCAGATCTTCCGGGACGCGGGCGTCCCGGCCGGCACCGCCGGACTGCTGCTCGCGGTGACCATGGCGATGGGCGTGCCGCTCTCCTTCGTCATCCCGCGCGTCGCCACGCGCCTGCCCAGCCAGGGGCCCGTCGTGGTCGTACTCGGCGTCTGCGGACTTCTCGGATACGCGGGCCTGTACACCGCGCCGGCCGCCGGTGCCTGGGCCTGGGCCGTACTGCTCGGCATCGCCAACTGCGCCTTCCCGCTGGCCCTCACGATGGTCGGGATGCGGGCCAGGACGGGTGCGGGCGTCGCGCAGTTGTCGGCCTTCGCGCAGAGCACCGGCTATCTGATCTCCATCCCCGGGCCGCTCGTCGTCGGCGTCCTCTACCAGCACAGCGGCGGCTGGGGGCTGCCGCTCGCGCTGATGGCCGGACTGCTGCTGCCGCAGATGGCCGTGGGCGTACTGGCGGGGCGCGATCGCACCGTGGAGGACGAGGCGGCCACCCGCTGACCGCACTCCGCCCACCCCGCCGGACGTGCCCATGCCACCCGCCGTACGCGGATACCCCGGGAGCACGGTCGGACGCGACGGGTGCGAGACTGGCGCTATGCCAGTGCTCGATCCGAACCCCCAGAACAGCCAGAAGAAGATGCTGCTCGTCTTCGGCGCGTTCCTCGCCATCTTCGTGGTCATCGCCGTCGTCGCGACGCTCGCCTCACCGTGAGCCGCACTGTGAGCCGCACTGTGAGAACGGTTGGTGGGGCTATCCCCACCGTCCCCTAGGGGGCGAGTCTCAGGGTCAAGTGGGTGGATCTCCGGATGGGTTGAGGGCCGCGGGTTCCGTAACTTCGAGGTGTGGCCGCGAGAGGCCGGCCACGAACGGCTCGAAGAACCCACGGAGGCATCATGTCGGCCCGCACGCACTCCCGGCCCCTTCCGGCGACCACGCGTGGAGTCGACATACGGCTGCCGTGGTGGGCCCTCGCACTGCCGACGCTCGCGTTCGTCGCGCTGCTCACGCTGCTGCTGAACCCGACCGACGCGCAGGCGGCGACGGGCGACCCCCTGGTCACCCACCTCCTGGAGCGCGCGCGGGAGCTGGTGGTGCGATGAGCGCCATGAATGCCCCATTCCCACCTGCGGAGCCGCCCGTCAACTCCCTGCGCCCCATGGCGTGTTTCATGCGAAGCTGGATGCCATGAGCGTCGCAGAACCCCGCAGGATCGCCCTTTTCCGGCATGCGAAAGCCGACTGGCCCCAGGTCACCGACCACGAGCGGCCGCTCGCCGACCGGGGCCGCAAGGACGCCGCTGTCGCCGGGCGCAAACTGGCCGACACCGGCATCCCCTTCGACCTGGCCCTCTGCTCCACCGCCACCCGGACCCGCGAGACCTGGAAACTCGCCGTCCAGGAGTTCCCGAAACGGCCGAAGACCGTCTACGAGGAGCGGATCTACGACGCCTCACCCGGCGAGCTCATCGCCCTGCTCAACGAAACCCCTGACGACCTGCGGAACGTGCTCCTGATCGGCCACAACCCAGGAGTACAGGCCCTCACCGACATCCTGGCCGGCGAGTCCGGGAGCGCCCCCCGCGCAACCCTGAACAGCCGCGGCTTCCCGGCAGCGGCCTTCGCGACCCTGTCCTTCACCGGCCCCTGGAAAGCCCTGGAACCGGGCACGGCGACACTCGTCGACTTCTGGGCACCACCGGAGTAGACAGCCTGGTGTGCTGTACGGAGCCATCCGGCGCGGCTGGCTCCGGGCGGTGGTCCCGGCGGTGTGCTGTACGCAGTCGTCCCGCCCTGCGTGCTGTGGGCAGTCGTTCCGCAGGGCGATGGGGGTCCCCCCGGTCGAGCGAAGCCGAGACTGGGGGAGGGTGGGCACAGCACGCAACCCGCGGTCGGCGACGAACCCAAGCCCCCACCGAGGAGTCACCGCCCCGGCGAACCCCCGGCGGGCTACTCGTGCGTGTCCGCCGCCTCGACCTCTTCCCGAGTGACCCCCAGCAGATACAGCACGGTGTCCAGGAAGGGGAAGTTCACCGCGGTGTGCGCGGCCTCCCGCACGACCGGCTTGGCGTTGAAGGCGACACCGAGCCCCGCCGCGTTCAACATGTCCAGGTCATTCGCCCCGTCACCGATCGCCACGGTCTGATCCAACGGCACCCCGGCCTCCGCCGCGAACCGCCGCAGCAGCCGGGCCTTGCCCGCCCGGTCCACGATCTCCCCGACGACCCTGCCCGTCAGCTTCCCGTCGACGATCTCCAAGGTGTTGGCCTGGGCGAAGTCCAGCCCGAGCCGCTCCTTCAGATCATCCGTGACCTGGGTGAACCCACCCGAGACCACACCCACTTCGAAACCGAGCCGCTTCAGCGTACGGATCAGCGTGCGCGCCCCCGGCGTGAGCCGGACCTCGCTGCGCACCTTGTCCACCACCGACGCGTCGAGCCCCTTGAGCAGCGCCACGCGCGCGTGCAGCGACTGCTCGAAGTCCAGCTCCCCGCGCATCGCGGCGGCGGTCACCTCGGCGACCTCCTCCTCGCACCCGGCGTGCGCGGCGAAGAGCTCGATCACCTCGTCCTGGATGAGCGTCGAGTCCACATCCATCACGACCAGGCGCTGGGCCCGCCGGTGCAACCCCGCCGCGACGACCGCGACATCGACCCCGAGGGCCGCCGCGTCGGTGACCAGGGCGGTGCGCAGCACCTCGGTGGCGACCCCGGAGACGGCGAACTCGACCGCCGTCACGGGGTACTTGGCGAGCCGGAAGATACGGTCGATGTTGCCGCCGACGCCGGTGATCCGGGCGGCGATCGCGGCGGTCGACTCGGCGGTCAGCGGATGCCCGAGCACGGTGACGACGGAACGTCCGAGCCCGCGCGGCCGGTTGTCACCGAGCCCGGAGATGATCTCCGCCTGCATCTTCACGGACTCCGCCCAACTGTGGACGGTGGCCCGCAGATCGCCCTCGCGCCCGGCCGGCGGGTGCGTCACGAGCGCGCACAGCACCATGCGGCCCCGCGTGACGACCTGCTCGATGTCGACAACGTCCACGGAGTAGGAGGCAAGCGTGTCGAACAGACCGGCGGTGATGCCCGGCCTGTCCTTGCCGAAGATCTTGACGAGAAGGGTGGGTACGTCAGCGGTCTGCGTAGCGTTCATGGTGCTTCCCACCGTATCCGGCACGCAGTGCCTACCGCGCGCACAGTCCGCCTGACGGACGGAGAACAATACGTTTCGGGACGGTGACGAAGACTTTATGAGCAGGTCAGCGCGGCCCCTTGGGGGTGCCCGGCGGCGGGGGAGGAGGCGGTGGCGGAGGCGGCGGGGTCCGTTTCTCCGCCCCGGACCGCGAGGAGCCGCCCCGCTGCCACCCGGGCCGACGCGGCGGCGGAGACAGCGGCCTGGCCATGGTGGGAAGGCCGTACAGGCTTTCGGACGGCGGCTCCCCTTCACTCAGCTCCCCCTCGCCCGGCTCGCCCCCTTCGCCCGCACCACGACCCGCGCCCGCACCACGATCCGCGCCCGGACCACCCTCCGCGCCCGAGCCGCGCTGCCCACCCGAGCCTCTGCCCACGCCCGGCCCGCTCCCCGCACCGGAACCGGTCCACTCGGGCAGACTGCTCTCGTCGGGTGACCGCGACTCCGTACCCGGCTGGGCGCCCGGCGCCCAGCCACCCTCGTACGGCCGTCGGCTGTCCGACCCCCATCCCTCGCCACTCTCGCGAGGCTGACCGCTTCCGGCCCCGGCCTCATGCCCACTCCCGTGGGCCTGCCCACCCCCGTAGGGCCGCCCGGTCTCGTAGGTTGGCCCGGTCTCGTAGGTCGGCCCGCCCTCGTAGGCTGGCCCGCCCTCGTACGGCCGCGCGTCCTCGGGTTCCGTAAGCCGCTCGGGCAGCCGCAGATACGGATTGGTGTCGGGGTTGGGCGGCCGGTACGGCGAGCCGGGTGAGTACGGACCGGCGTAGGGCCCCGAATAGGGACCGGGACCACCGCCCTGCTCAGGGCGGTGGTCCCGGTCCC
>NZ_LIQQ01000182.1 GCF_001418565.1 Streptomyces graminilatus
CCGCCGACCGTCCCGGGACGCGGTTCGGGGCGTCCCGGGACGGTCGGCGGGACGGAACGGGGAGCGGCTCGCCCTAGGGTCGGTGCCACGGGCCCCGCTGCCGATGTCGCCGGGAGCCCACCCGTCCTCCGTACCCCTGGCCGCGGCCGACCCTTCCCTTTTTTTGGTGGCACACACATGGCAGATCTGGTTCCTCCCCGCCCCGATTCGGCGGGCGCCCGCCCGTTCGAGGAGATCGTGGCCTCCTCTCCCTCACGGCGTCAGGTCGTGACCGGCGGCACGGCGGCCCTCGTGGCGTTCCTCGGCTTCGGCACCTCCACGGCCCACGCCGCCACCCCGGCGCCGACGCCCGCCGGACCGGCCCCGAAGGGCCTCCTCGGCTTCGCCGCGGTGCCGCCGGCGACCACGGACACGGTGACCGTGCCGCCCGGCCACGTCGTGCGGACGCTGGCGCCGTGGGGCCGGCCCCTGCGCTCGGGCGGACCCGCGTGGCTGGCCGACGGCGGCAACAGCTCCGCCGACCAGGCCCGCCAGATCGGTTCGCACCACAGCGGGCTGCACTTCTTCCCGTACGACGACGGCCCCCGGGGCAGCCGGCTCGGGACGCTCGTCATCAACCACGAGGCCACGGACGCCACGCTGCTCCACCGGGACGGCGGCGCGGCCATGACCCGCGAGAAGGTCGACAAGGCCCTGGCCGCGCAGGGGCTGAGCGTGGTCGAGGTGCGCGAGAGCGGCGGCACCTGGGACATCGTCGACTCACCGCGCAACGCCCGCGTCACCGGTACCACCCCGGTGCGGTTCTCCGGCCCGGTGGATTCCGCTCACCCGGCGCTGCGCACCGGTACGGCCCACACCGGCACGCTGGGCAACAGCGCCTACGGCGTGACTCCGTGGGGGACGTATCTGAGCTGCGAGGAGAACGTCGTCGGCTACTTCGGCACCGACGACCCGAGCTGGCGACCCACGCGCACGCAGAAACGATACGGCGTGAGCGCGTCCGGTCACGGGCACCGCTGGCACACCGTCGCCCCCCGCTTCGACCTCGCGGTGAACGGCAACGAGGTGCACCGCTTCGGCTGGGTCGTGGAGATCGACCCCGCCGCACCCTCCGCCCCTCCGGTGAAGCGGACCGCGTTGGGCCGTTTCCAGCACGTGGGCGCGACGGTCACCGAGTCCGCGGGGCGCGTCGTCGTCTACAGCGGCGACGACGAGGTCGGCGGCTACCTCTACAAGTTCGTGGGCGACGAGGCGTGGCGCCAGGAGCGCTCCCGGGGACGCGATCCGCTGGACCACGGCACCCTGTACGTGGCGCGGTTCGAGGACGACGGAACCGGACGCTGGCTGCCCCTGGCCCACGGGCGGGGTCCGCTGAAGGCCGAGCACGGCTGGCGGGACCAGGCCGACGTCGTACTGCGGGCGCGGGAGGCGGCGGACGCCCTGGGCGCCACACCGCTGGACCGCCCCCAGCAGACGGCCGTCGCCGGTGACGGCACCGTCTACTGCGCGCTGGCCAACAGTCCGGGCGGCGGCTCGTGCGGCTCGGCGGGCGGGAGCGGCGGCCGTGGTGTCAGCCCTCGCGCGTCCAACCCGTACGGGCACATCGTGCGCTGGCGCGAGGAGGGCGCGGACGGATTCCGCTGGGACGTCTTCGTACTCGCCGGTGACCCGGCCCACGACGAGTGCGTCGGGCTCGACGAGGCGGGCATGTTCGGCTCGCCCAAGGGCCTGTGGTTCGACGCCGACGGGCGGCTGTGGATCCAGACCGGCATCTCGAAGTGGGACCAGAACCGCGGTGGGTCCGGGCACGAGAACCTGGGCAACAACGCGGTGCTCGTCGCCGACCCGGCCACGGGCGAGATCCGCCGCTTCCTGACCGGGCCGCGGGGCGCCGAGATCACCGGCGTCACCGCCACCCCCGACCGGCGCACCCTCTTCGTCAACATCCAGCACCCCGGGGAGCGTACGGCCGCGTGGGGCACCCCCACTCCCGACGCCCCGTGCGCGGTCAGCGACTGGCCCGACCACGATCCGCAGGGCCGCCCGCGCTCCGCGACGGTCGTGGTCCGGCGTGCGGACATGGGCGTGATCGGCCCCGCGTGACCGGCCGGGCGTAACCGACACGGCGTAAGACGCCGACCGGCCCGAAGAACGCGAAAACCAGCAGACAAACAGCAAGTACGGCAAGTACGGCAAGTACAGCGAGTACGGCAAGTGAGGAAATCCGCATGGTCACCATCATCGAACGCAGCCAATGGGGCGCGCTGCCCCCGAAGAAGATCGATGCCGAATCCTTCGAGCCCTGGCTGGGCGGTGTGGTCATTCACCACGAAGGAGGCGGGAATTTCGCCTCCAACAATCACGCCAACTGCCCGCAACTGGTCCGAAACGTCCAGCGGGACTCGATGTATTACAGCCTCGCGGACGAAATAGCCGTAAAACTCGGCAAGAAGGAGCCCGCATACGACGACATCCCGTACAACTACCTCGTATGCAAGCACGGGAGCATCTACGAGGGACGGGGATACGGCAGAAGATCCGCGGCGAACAGCACCGAGGTGCCCGGCTCCAACAAGAACTACTACGCGATCATGGGAATGATCGGGGAGGACGATCCGGTCACCTCCGACATGATCTTCGCCATACGGGATCTGATCACCTACATCGGAAAACACGCCGGCCCCGCGATCAAGGGGCACAAGGACGTACGCACCACATTCACCGCATGCCCGGGAAATCTCTACCCGGTGCTCAACCAGCTCTATCCGCTCTCCACGCCCGACCCCGGTCCCATCGCATACCTCTACTCACGCGCCGACTGGGGCGCCCGCCCGGCCAAGGACGTCACACGAGTCGATCCGAAGGCCCGCACCGGATTCACGGTGCACTACTCGGACGGGCCCACGACCCAATCGGTCCGCCAGATCCAGAATTACCACATGGATTCCAACGGCTGGTCCGACATCGGATACAACTTCCTCGTCGACGACACCGGCCGCATTTTCGAGGGCCGGGGCTGGTACATCCAGGGCGCGCACGCCTCGGGCTGGAACACCAGTCATATCGGCGTCTGCTTCATCGGGGAGGACGGCGACGCCACCGAAAAGGCGTACTCCTCCATTCGCGCCCTGTACGAGCAGGCGAACCTGCTGGCGGGCAGGACCCTGGAGAAGACCTACCACGGCGGGCTCCCGGGCAACGCCACCAGCTGCCCCGGTGCGAAGCTGCGCGCGTGGGTGCAGAACGGCATGCCCGCGTGGGGCGTCACCATCGAGTACGGGGACGGCGGTTACAACGGCGGCGGCAGCGACTCCAGCGGTGGCGCCGGCGGGGGCATGACCCAGGTCCGGTCCGTCTCCGCCCAGCAGCAGGCGGTCAACGGGCTGGGCTACAGTCCGGCGCTGACCGTCGACGGGCTCTGGGGCCCGCTGACGGAAGCGGGGGTCCGCTGGCTCCAGGGCAAGGTCGGCACCGGCGCCGACGGCCTGTGGGGGCCCGGCACCGAAGCCGCGTACAAGGCGTACGTCGGCGGTTCGAACGGCTCCGGCGGTTCCGGCGGTTCGAACGGTTCCGGCGGTATGAGCTCGGTGCGTTCGGTGCAGATGCAGCAGTACGCGGTCAACTCCCTGGGATACAGCCCCGCCCTCGACCAGGACGGCGCCTGGGGACCGTTGACGGACGCGGGTGTCCGCTGGCTCCAGGGCAAGGTCGGCACCGGCGCCGACGGCCTGTGGGGCCCGGCCACCGAAGCCGCGTACTCCGCGTACATCGACGACGGCGCCCGGCTCGTCGTCGACGGGGACTTCGGGCCCTCGACGATCCGCGCCACGCAGAAGAAGCTCGGTGTGGAGGCGGACGGCCAGTGGGGGCCGAATTCCAAGAAGGCGCTCCAGCACCACCTCAACGTGTGGTCGGGCGCCGGGCTCGTCGAGGACGGCATCACCGGCCCGGCGACGTACAAGGCGCTCCAGTCCCATCTCAACCGGATGACCGGCGCCGGTCTGGTCGTCGACGGCGCCTGGGGTCCCGCCACGGTCAAGGCCCTGCAGAACGCGCTCAACCTGAACAAGTTCTGATCGCCTGAACGAGTTCTGATGGCCTGAACAAGTTCTGATCGCCTGAACAGGTTCCGACCGCATCGCCCGCACGGGGCTCGTACCGCGGACACTTCGCGGTACGAGCCCCGTTGGCCGTTGGCCGTTGGGGGAAGCCGGTCGGCTCAGCCGCCCGCGGGCGAGACGATCGCGTACGCGGGCCAGCCGCCGACGAGCCTGCGGGTCACCCGCTCCACCCGGTCGTTGTGGTTGCCCTCGATCGTGGTGACGGTCCCGTCGCCGTTGTCCTTCTCTATCAGTCCGACGTGGACGCTCGTGGAGGTGTTGGCGGGGCCGCTGCCGAAGAGCATCACATCGCCGGGCTTGGGCGCGGCGTTCCGCAGGTCCGTGCGGAGCGTTCCGTGGTCACGCCCGTAGTAGTAGAAGTCCCCGCTGAACGACGTGTGGTAGTTGATCCCGGCCTGCTGCCAGGCCCAGCTGGCGAAGTGCGCGCACCAGGCCTCGCAAGGACCGTACGGGTTGCAGTTGTTGCCCCACTCCTCCACACCGAGCTGAGAACGCGCCGCCTGCATGATCTTGTCGCGGACGCTGCCCTCCAGCGGCGGTACGGTCGGGCTGCCGCCGCTGGACCCGCCACCGTGTCCGGTGCTGCCGATCTCGCGGGCGATGCCCATCGCGGCCATGGTGTTCGGACCGGCGATGCCGTCGACCTCCAGGTTGTGCGTGCTCTGGTAGGTCCGCACGGCACCGAGGGTGTTGTTGCCGTAGTCGCCGTCGGCGGGCGTGTTGGCCGCACCCTGGACCTGCTTCACCTTCCCGGTCAGGGCGCTCTTGGTCATCGGGCCGGCGATGCCGTCGACGTCCAGGTCGTTGTCGCTCTGGAAGGACAGCACGGCGTTCTTGGTACGGGCGCCGTAGACGCCGTCCACGCCATCGAGCGGGAGGTAGCCGAGACCGGCCAGGTTCCGCTGGAGCAGCTTGACCTCGGAGTTGGTACCGGAGCCGGATCCGCTCGACACGATCCGGTCGATGTTCATCTCGCCCATGGTCTGCGGTCCGGCGATGCCGTCCACGTCCAGGTGGTGTGCGCTCTGGTAGGTCCGCACGGCGCCGAGGGTGTTGTTGCCGTAGTCGCCGTCGGCGGGCGTACCGGCCGCGGACTGGACCCGCTTCACCTTCTCCACCAGGGCGTTCATCGTGAGGGGGCCCGCGTCGCCGTCCACGCTGAGCCCGTTGTCCTGCTGGAAGTGGCGGACGGAGTCCCGGGTCTGGGGCCCGTACGAGCCGTCCACCCCACTGCGGGGGAGATAGCTGAGGCCCGACAGCCCGCGCTGGAGCAGGCTCACGTCGAGGGCGTGCGCGGCCGGCAGCGGGCCTGCCAGCAGCGCCGCCACAGCGGCCACGAGGGTCAGGAGCGAGGCCAGCAGCCTTCGGCCGTTCCCGGCCACCGACCGGCTGTCCGGCGGTCGGGCGACGCGGGTGGGAGAAGCATGCGAGGAACTCAAGGACATGAGTGAGGTCAGCCTTTCGAGCTGGGGGGGTGACAAGTGGTCACCAGCAGCATTGAGGCCCCCGCCGGGTCCCCTCCAGCACCTCAGAGTCCCTGGGACGAGCCCGAGACGTCCCTGAGCCGGCCGCCCCGCGCCCCCGCCCCGCCCCACTACGTGAGAAGCGGTCGGGACGTCCCAGGGACGAGCCTGCCGACAACGGCACTGAGCTGGGCGGATGTTCGTCCCTCACGGCACGGGACACGTGGGACGCGGGAGGCGGCCGCACCCCGTGTGGCAGCTTTTCCCACGTTCCCAGCGAAAGGCTCATACGGCATGCGCATCACTCGCCCCACGAAGGGCGTCATCTCGCTCCTCATCGCGGCGGTCTCCGCCGGCGCCCTGCTCGTCTCCGCCCCGGTCGCCCAGGCGGACGACTCCGCGTACAAGATCTGCAAGGACGCGCACGGGACACGCCAGTCCCCGAACGGGTTCACCATCCCCCGGTACAACTACTCCCGCGGCGACTCCGACCAATGCGTCGCCGGACTCCAGGAACTCGTCGCGCAGTACGGCCTGACCTCGTGGGAGCAGAGCGGCGGGAACTTCGTCGACGGCGTCTTCGGCGCTCGCACCGACTCGGCCATCCGCAGGTTCCAGGGCAGCCACAACCTCGACCCCGACGGCATCGTGGGGCCGCGGACCTGGGAGAAGCTCCTCACGGGCTGAGCCCTGATGATCCCCTGATCCCCAACTTCCCTTCAGCTCGCTTCCTCATCGTCAGGAGTTGCTTCCCCATGTCCTTGTCGCGCCGCGTCCGACCCCTGGCGGCCCTCGCGCTCACCGCGTCCGCCGTCGGCACACTGCTGGTCACCGCCCCCATCGCCTCGGCCGGTGACTACCGCGACGCCTGTTACAACAGCGTCGGCACCCGCACATCCGCCAACGGCTGGGTCATCCCGGCCCGCAACTTCAGGTACGGCTCGTCGGGTGTGTGCGTGCGCGAGATCCAGGAGGACCTCGGCTCGACCGGCATCCTCGACGAGGCCGACGCGAACGGTTTCGTCGACGGCATCTTCGGGCCGAAGACCGACGACTACGTGAGGGAGTTCCAGCGCCGGTACCACTTGGACCCGGACGGCGTCGTGGGCCCCAAGACCTGGGAGGTCCTCATCTCCCTGACCACGGACTGATCGCCATGACGAACAAGACAGCGCGCGGGCGAGGCACGATCTGGGCGGGCGCGATCGTCGCGACCGCCACGGCCCTTCTCGGCGGTCTGACCGCCGCCCCCGCCCAGGCTTGGTACGACAACCTGGAGGCGTGCAAGAACGCCTACGGCTACGAGCACTACCTGGGCTGGGACATTCCCACGGTGGTGGTACGCAAGGGCGCGTCCGGCGTGTGCGTCCGGGAGATCCAGGAGGACCTGCTCGAGGTCGGCGCGGTCCGGAGCGAGGACCAGCCCGGCTTCGTCGACGGAGTCTTCGGCCCCAAGACGTACAACGCGGTGGTGAACTTCCAGAACAGGACCTCGGTCCAGGGCGGCGCGGACGGCGTCGTCGGGCGCTACACCTGGCACAGCCTGATAGCCCACGTCTACTTCGAGTAGGACACGGCCTCCTGAGCACGTTCCGCCCGCTGTCCACCGGCGGTGACCAAGGACAGCGGGCGGAACACATGTACCCGGCCATCACTCACTCGGCCGCCGCGGCCCGCCCCGTGAGCGTCGTCAGGCTGCTGCGTACGTGGTCCATGTGGGCCTGTACGTCGTCCCACTCCTCCCCGTGGTCCCGCAGGACGCGCTCGGTCTCGCGGGCGATGCGGTCCTCCAACACCCGTGCTTCGGCGAGGAGTTCGGCGGCCCGGGCGCGCGCTTCGTCGTCGCTGCGCCGGACCGTCTCCTCGGCCTCCGCGAAGGCACGCTTCGCCTCGGACAGCGCGGCCTCGGCAGCCGCCACCCGCTCCATGTGCCGTACGTCCAGGGCGACTTCGCGCTCGCCCAGGATCCGCTCCGCCTCGGCCCACCGCTCGGCGCACTCCTTCTCCTGCTCGGCGAACAGCCCCGAGGTCCGCAGCCGCATCTCGCGCAGCGCGGCCAGCGCCTCCCCGCGCCCCTCCTTGACCTCGCGCCGGGCGCCGATCCGGATCTCGTCGGCCTCGGCACGGGCGGCGAGCAGCCGCTGCCGGGCGCGTTCCTCGGCCTCACCCCGTACGGTCTCGGCGGCGGCCTCCGCGGCCTCCCGCAGGGCGCCGGCGCGGGCCTCGGCATCCGCGACGAGCTGCCGCGCCTCACTCCGGCCCCGCTCACGCACCGCTCCGGCCTCCTCGGCCCCCAACTCCCAGAGCCGCCTGGCGCGTTCACCAAGGCTGTCGTACGTCTGCGGGGCGAGCCGCGCGACGGCCTCCCGCAGCCGGCCCGACTCCGCCTCCATGTCCCTGGCAAGCACCGTCAGCCGCGCGGCCCGCTCCCAGGCGGCGTCGCGTTCCGCGGAGAGCGCGGCGGCGTAGGCGTCGACCTGGTCCGGGCGGTAACCGCGCCCCCGTCCGGCCCCGAAACCGGCCACGAAACCGTGCGACGACATGGCTGTGCCGCTCATCCTGCAACCCCTCTCCGCGTACGACGTAATGATTTCGCGCACATCTTGATGGATTGGGATGAAATGTGCCTAACGCGACACTCCGGGCCGGGTCACGGGTGAACATGCGGAAGGGGGTGGGTGGCCGTACGGCCACCCACCCCCTTCCCTCCGCTCAGCAGGTCAGAGCAGCCCGTCCCACATCTGCTCCAGCAGCACCGCCCACCAGCTCTCCGGCGAGCCGAGCGCCGCCGGGTCGAGGGAGGCGAGCTGGGCCTGGAAATCGACCGTCCAGCGGCCCGCCTGCTCCTGGTTGAGGCCGTAGCGCAGCCGCCACATACGGCCGAGCAGCGCGAGGCAGCGCGCGAACTCGGGCAGCCCCGTGTTCACGAACTGCGGCGGTACGGGAGCTCCGCCCGGCCCCGCCTCCACGGGCACCGCGACGATGTTCGCCGTCCCGTACTGCACGCAGATCGACTTGCCGAAGTCGCTGCCCATGACGAGGAACGACCCGGCGTCCGCCGACGGGCGCACCCCGCGCTCCTGCGCCAGCTCGGCGAGAGTCGGCACCGGCCGCCCCGGCTGGGCCTGCGCCCAGAAGAACGGCCCCATGTCGGTGGGCAGCCCGGCGACGACCAGGGTGTGCGCCACGATCGGCGGCACCCCCTGCCGCGACACGGCCGCCTGGTCGAACCGGAACACCCCGGGCCCGAAGGCGCCGGCCATTTCCTGCGCGACCCCCTCCGGCGGAACCGGCGGCGCGGGCTGCACGGGCGGCAGCGGCACACGTACCGGACCCGGGCGCGCCGGACCGTCCGCCACCTGATGCAACTCGCCCTGGTGCGCGAGGAGTTGAGCCATGCCCTGCTGGCGGCTCGCGTGATCGGTGCCATAGGGCGCGATGCTCGTGATCCGGGCGTTCGGCCACTGCTCGCGGATCATGCGGGCGCAGTAGGCACCCGGCAGTTCACAGCTCTCCAACTCGGTGTGGAGTTCGAGGACTTGATCCTGCGGGATGTTCATCGCCCGCAGCTCGTGGAAGATCTGCCACTCCGGATGCGGCGTCCCCGGCGCGGACCGCCGGATCACCTGCTGCTCGGACCCGTCGGGCGCCCGGTAGCGGAGAACAGCCTGATAACCGGGCCCCACCGTGGGCTGACCGGGCGGCGGGTAACCGTAGGCCGGGGGCTGGGGAGCGGGCGGCGGGAACCCAGGGGTGTGCGCCGACCGTACGGGCGCCCCGAAGCCGGGGGCCGCCTGACCACCCGGCGCGGACATACCGGGCGCCGGCCGGCCGCCGGGGAACGGAGGCGTCGCGCCGGGG
>NZ_LIQQ01000183.1 GCF_001418565.1 Streptomyces graminilatus
AGCGGCACGACTGCCCGCAGCGGTGGGGCTGTCGGCAGCGGTGGTGCGGCTGCCTGCCTCAGCGGCACGGTTGCCGGCAGCGGTGGCGGGGCTGCCCGCGGCGGTGGTGGGGCTGTCGGCAGTGGTGGTGCGGTTGCCTGCCCCAGCGGTTTTACTTTCCGCGGCGGCGGCATGGTTCAGCCCCAGCGGTGCGGCTGCCGGGCAGTGGTCGTACGGCTGCCCGGCAGCGGTGGTGTCCTACGCCTTGCGCAGGCGGAACGTCAGGGACAGGCCCTCGTCGGTGAAGGGGGTGCCGTAGGTGTCGTCCGGTTCGGTTCCGGCGAAGTCCGTTGCCAGGACCTCGTCGGCGATCAGGGCGGAGTGCTCCGTCAGGGCCGCCGTCACCGCCGGGTCCGTGGACGTCCAGCGCAGGGCGATACGGTCGGCCACGTCGAGGCCGCTGTTCTTGCGGGCCTCCTGGATCAGCCGGATCGCGTCCCGGGCCAGGCCCGCCTGGCGCAGCTCCTCGGTGATCTCCAGGTCGAGGGCGACCGTCGCACCCGAGTCGGACGCCACCGACCAGCCCTCGCGCGGGGTCTCCGTGATGATGACCTCGTCGGGGGCGAGGGTGATCGTCTCGCCGTCGATCTCCACCGACGCCGTGCCCTCGCGCAGAGCGAGGGACAGCGCCGCCGCGTCCGTGTTCGCGACCGCCTTCGCCACGTCCTGGACGCGCTTGCCGAACCGCTTGCCCAGGGCGCGGAAGTTGGCCTTGGCGGTGGTGTCGACCAGCGAGCCGCCCACCTCGGAGAGGGACGCCAGGGAGCTGACGTTGAGCTCCTCCGTGATCTGCGCGTGCAGTTCGCGGTCGAGGGTGTCGAAACCGGCCGCCGCGACCAGCGCGCGGGACAGCGGCTGGCGCGTCTTCACGCCGGACTCCGCGCGCGTGGCACGGCCAAGCTCGACCAGGCGCCGTACGAGCACCATCTGCTTCGACAGCTCCGGGTCGATCGCGGACAGGTCCGCCTCGGGCCACGACGTCAGGTGGACGGACTCGGGGGCGCCCGGGGTCACCGGTACCACCAGGTCCTGCCAGACCCGCTCAGTGATGAACGGGGTCAGCGGGGCCATCAGCTTCGTGACCGTCTCGACGACCTCGTGCAGGGTGCGCAGCGCGGCCTTGTCGCCCTGCCAGAAGCGGCGCCTGGACCTGCGGACGTACCAGTTGGACAGGTCGTCGACGAACGCAGACAGGAGCTTGCCGGCACGCTGGGTGTCGTACGCCTCCAGGGACCGGGTCACCTGGTCGGTGAGGGCGTGGAGCTCGGACAGGAGCCAGCGGTCCAGGACCGGGCGGTCGGCCGGGGCCGGGTCCGCCGCGGAGGGGGCCCAGTTCGACGTACGCGCGTACAGGGCCTGGAAGGCGACCGTGTTCCAGTAGGTGAGGAGCGTCTTGCGGACGACCTCCTGGATGGTGCCGTGGCCGACGCGGCGGGCCGCCCAGGGGGAGCCGCCGGCCGCCATGAACCAGCGGACGGCGTCGGCGCCGTGCCGGTCCATCAGCGGGATCGGCTCCAGGGTGTTGCCCAGGTGCTTGGACATCTTGCGGCCGTCCTCGGCGAGGATGTGGCCGAGGCAGACCACGTTCTCGTAGGACGACTTGTCGAACACCAGGGTGCCTACCGCCATCAGCGTGTAGAACCAGCCGCGTGTCTGGTCGATGGCCTCGCTGATGAACTGCGCCGGGTAGCGGGACTCGAACAGTTCCTTGTTCTTGTACGGGTATCCCCACTGCGCGAACGGCATCGAACCCGAGTCGTACCAGGCGTCGATGACCTCCGGCACGCGCGTGGCCGTACGGCCGCAGTCGTCCTTGGGGCAGGCGAAGGTGACCGCGTCGATGAACGGGCGGTGCGGGTCCAGGTCCGACTGGTCGGTGCCCGTGAGCCCGGTCAGCTCCGCGCGGGAGCCGACGACCGTGAGGTGGTCCTCCTCGCAGCGCCAGATCGGGAGCGGGGTGCCCCAGTAGCGGCTGCGGGAGAGCGCCCAGTCGATGTTGTTGTTCAGCCAGTCGCCGAAGCGGCCGTTCTTGACCGTCTCGGGGAACCAGTTGGTCTGCTCGTTCTCCTGGAGGAGGCGGTCCTTGACGGCTGTGGTGCGGATGTACCAGGACGGCTGCGCGTAGTAGAGGAGCGCGGTGTGGCAGCGCCAGCAGTGCGGGTAGCTGTGCTCGTACGGGATGTGCTTGAAGAGGAGGCCGCGCTGCTGGAGGTCCTCGGTGAGCTGTTCGTCCGCCTTCTTGAAGAAGACACCGCCCACGAGGGGGACGTCCGCCTCGAAGGTGCCGTCCGGGCGGACCGGGTTCACCACCGGCAGGCCGTACGCGCGGCACACCTTGAGGTCTTCCTCACCGAAGGCGGGGGACTGGTGGACCAGACCCGTGCCGTCCTCGGTCGTCACGTAGTCCGCGTTCACCACGTAGTGGGTGGGCACGTCCGCCGGGAACTCGACGAGCTCGAACGGACGTTGATAGGACCAGCGCTCCATCTCGGCGCCGGTGAAGGTCTGGCCGGTGGACTGCCACTCCTCGCCGAGCGCCTTGGTGAGCAGCGGCTCGGCGACGACGAGCTTCTCCGTACCGTTCGTCGCCACCACGTAGGTGACGTCGGGGTGGGCGGCGACCGCCGTGTTGGAGACCAGCGTCCAGGGCGTGGTCGTCCAGACGACGAGAGCGGCCTCGCCGGCCAGCGGGCCGGAGGTGAGCGGGAAACGGACGTACACGGAGGGGTCGACGACCGTCTCGTAGCCCTGGGCCAGCTCGTGGTCCGACAGGCCCGTGCCGCAGCGCGGGCACCAGGGGGCGACGCGGTGGTCCTGGGTGAGCAGGCCCTTGTTGAAGATCTCCTTCAGCGACCACCAGACCGACTCGATGTACTCGGGGTCCATCGTGCGGTACGGGTCCTGGAGGTCCGTCCAGTACCCCATGCGGGTCGTGAGCGCCTCGAAGGCGTCGGTGTGCCGGGTCACCGACTCGCGGCACTTGGCGTTGAACTCGGCGATGCCGTACGCCTCGATGTCCTGCTTGCCGGAGAAGCCGAGTTCCTTCTCGACCGCCAGCTCCACCGGAAGGCCGTGGCAGTCCCAGCCGGCCTTGCGGGCCACGTGGTAGCCGCGCATGGTGCGGAAGCGGGGGAACACGTCCTTGAAGACGCGGGCCTCGATGTGGTGGGCACCCGGCATGCCGTTCGCGGTGGGCGGGCCCTCGTAGAACACCCATTCGGGGCGCCCCTCGGACTGCTCAAGGGTCTTGGCGAAGATCTTCTGCTCGTGCCAGAAGTCGAGCACGGCGTGCTCGAGGGCGGGCAGGTCGACCTGGGCGGGCACCTGGCGGTACGTCGGCGTTGTCATCAGCGAGCTTCCTCCGGCGGACTTTCTGCCTTCCGTCGGAGGGACGAGAGCCGGAATTCTCCGGACGCCGTCTACGGCGTACTCCCGCGGTACCACCCTCCTTGGCTCCCCGGTGCGTCGTGCGCACCTGTGAGCCCCCTCATTGGGGTCGCGATACCGGGTCTACTGGCCTCGGCTGTACTGCTCGCCTCGTTGCGGCTTTCTTCCGGCGGCTCCGGGGTGATCTTCACATCGCGCTCGCCCCCGGGCTTCCACCGTCCCCGGGTCGCTCTGGGCTGCGTACGGCGCTACTCGTCCCCATCCACGCTTCTCGCTCCGCCCAGTGTACGGCGCCCCGCCGACAGCGGCCGACCGGTTTTCCGGGCCACCCGAATGGCCAGGGGCGGGTGCCCGGATTCCGGGACGGGCGGCTCGGCGGATTACCCGGCGGGGAGCTGGGCACAACGCTTGAAGGCCTGCCCGCCATGCCGGGAGGTCGGTCGAATCGGGTGGTGTGCCCCGTTGCCGCGGGACTCAAGTCGATTTATCGTCCCAGCACGATTCGCGCGCAAGATCACAATATGTGAAGGGGCCGCGGCCATGGTGGCGAAAAAGACCGCCGAGCAGCAGTCGGCGTCCGGCAGATCCACTGGATCCACGGCCGCGAGGGCCTCGGGCGGTGGCAAGGGCACGGACGTCAGGAAGAACGCCGCCAGGAAGAACGCCGCCAGGAAGAACGCCGCCAGGAAGACCGCGGCCACGAAAGCGGTGCCGAGTACGGCGGAGGCGAGCGCGTCGGAGGCCAAGAAGACGGTGGGTAAGAAAACGGTGGGCAAAAAGGCCGCCGCCGGGACAGCCGGCGTCACGACGGCCGTCGCGAAGACGGCCGTCCGGAAGAGGGCTGCCGCTTCGGGCAGCACCGCCGTCCAGGGCGGCACCGGTAGAGGCACCACCACGAAGAGCACCACCACGAAGAGCACTACCGCGAAGAGCACCACCACGAAGAGCACGGCCAGGAAGAGCACCGCCAACAGGGCGGGCGCGGTCGAGGCCGCGAAGACGACGGGAGCCACGACGGTGGTTGCGAAGAAGACTCCGGGTACGACCACGACGGCCAAGAAGCCAGGTGCCGTACCCAAGGCGCGGATCGTCGCGGCGGCGGAGCCGGGCGAACTCGCCGTACGCCCCGGTGAGGACCCGTGGACCCCCGAGGAGGTGGCTCAGGCCCGCGCCGAGCTGCAGACCGAGGTGGAGCGCCTGCGCGCCGAGCTGGCGGCGTCCGAGCAGTCCCTCGTGGGCCTGATGCGGGACTCCGGGGACGGCGCGGGCGACGACCAGGCGGACACCGGCACCAAGAACACCACCCGTGAGCACGAGATGGCGCTGGCCGCCAACGCGCGCGAGATGCTCGTCCAGGACGAGCGGGCGCTGGAGCGGCTGGACACGGGCACGTACGGCCTCTGCGAGAACTGCGGCAACGCGATCGGCAAGGCGCGTATGCAGGCCTTCCCGCGCGCGACGCTGTGTGTCGAATGCAAGCAGAAGCAGGAGCGGCGCTACTGACCGCGGACCGATCCCCGCGGTGTGCCTCCTGCACTCCTGTGCGCCAGGAGGCGTGTCGTACGCTCGTCTCAGTCAGGAACCTAGGTTGAGGGATTCACGTGGCAGAGGCGGAGCGCATCATCGGTACGCCGGACATCCCAGACGCGGCGGGAGCCGGGCCGAAGACCCCGGACGAGCGGCCCCGGGGCCGGCGCCGGATCCTCGTGCTGTTCACGGTCGCCGCGCTGGCCTACGCGCTGGACCTCGCCAGCAAGATGATCGTGGTCGCCAAGCTGGAGCACCACGCGCCGATCGAGATCGTCGGGGACTGGCTGAAGCTGGAGGCGATCCGCAACGCGGGTGCCGCCTTCGGCATGGGTGAGGCCTTCACGGTGATCTTCACGGTCATCGCCGCGGCCGTGATCGTCGTGATCGCCCGGCTGGCCCGCAAGCTCTACAGCGTGCCCTGGGCGATCGCGCTCGGGCTGCTGCTCGGCGGCGCGCTGGGCAATCTGACCGACCGGATCTTCCGCTCGCCGGGCGTCTTCGAGGGCGCGGTCGTCGACTTCATCGCGCCCAAGCACTTCGCGGTCTTCAACCTGGCCGACTCGGCGATCGTGTGCGGCGGCATCCTGATCGTCCTGCTCTCCTTCAAGGGGCTCGACCCCGACGGGACGGTCCACAAGGACTGACGGGACCGTCCACAAGGCTGAGGGCGCCGGGCTCTCGTACGAGAGTGTCGGAGCCGTCCGGCATACTCGACGGGTGAGCACCGTTCCCGAGATCCGCAACCTGCCCGTGCCCGACGGCCTGGAGGGCGAGCGCGTCGACGCCGCCATCTCCCGGATGTTCGGCTTCTCCCGTACGAAGGCCGCCGAACTGGCCGCGGCGGGGAAGGTCATGGTCGACGGCTCGGTGGTCGGCAAGTCGGAGCGGGTGCACGGCGGGGCCTGGCTCGAGGTCGAGATGCCGCAGGCGCCCGCGCCCGTGCAGGTGGTGGCCGAGCCCGTCGAGGGCATGGTCATCGTGCACGACGACGACGACATCGTCGTGATCGTCAAGCCCGTCGGCGTGGCCGCGCACCCCTCGCCCGGCTGGACCGGGACGACCGTCATCGGCGGGCTCGCCGCCGCCGGATACCGCATCTCCACCTCCGGTGCCGCAGAGCGCCAGGGCATCGTGCACCGGCTCGACGTCGGCACGTCCGGCCTGATGGCGGTCGCCAAGTCGGAGCGCGCGTACACCTCGCTCAAGCGCCAGTTCAAGGAACGTACGGTCGACAAGCGCTACCACACGCTGGTCCAGGGCCACCCGGACCCGATGAGCGGCACCATCGACGCGCCCATCGGCCGGCACCCCAACCACGACTACAAGTGGGCGGTCACGGCCGAGGGCAAGCCGTCCGTCACGCACTACGACCTCATCGAGGCGTTCCGCGCGGCCTCCCTGCTCGACGTGAAGCTGGAGACCGGCCGCACCCACCAGATCCGCGTCCACATGGCCGCCCACCGGCACCCCTGCGTCGGCGACCTGACGTACGGGGCGGACCCGACGCTCGCCAAACGGCTCGGCCTGACCCGCCAGTGGCTGCACGCCGTACGCCTCGGCTTCGAGCACCCCGGGGACGGGACGTGGGTCGAGTTCGAGAGCGACTACCCCGAGGACCTGGCTGTCGCCCTGGAGCGGGTCCGCGAGGAGACCTACGCATGACCCCGCCGTCGTACCTGGTCCGCGTCGCCGGGGATCCCGCCGACCGCGAGGCCTGCTTCGCGCTGCGCAAGGAGGTCTTCGTCGTCGAGCAGCGGGTGCCGGAGGACCTGGAGTACGACGAGTTCGACGCGGGCGCGCTGCATGTGCTGGCCGTCCGGGAGGACGGGGTGGCGCTCGGCACGGGGCGGCTGCTGTACGGGGAGGCGGCTCTCGGCAGGACCGGCGGCGATCCGTCCGTGGGGTCGCTGGGGCGGCTCGCGGTGCGGAAGGACGCTCGGGG
>NZ_LIQQ01000184.1 GCF_001418565.1 Streptomyces graminilatus
AACAGCGGCAAGGTGCTCGGCATCAAGGGCAATTCGACCGCCCGGTCGGCCGTCGCCGAGCAGCAGACCGACAGCTCCGCCACCTCCCAGGAGTGGAAGATCGGCAAGGTGAGCGGCTCCTCCGACGCCGTCACCTTCACCTCGCGCCGGAGCGGCCAGGTCCTGGACGTCCAGGGCGGCTCCACCGCCGACGGCGCGGCGATCACCCAGTACCCCGGCAGCGGCGCCACCAACCAGCAGTGGAAGCTGGTCAGGTCGGGCGGGTCCGCGCCGGGCGCGGGCGGCACGGCGCAGGCCAGGAGCGGACCGTACGTCTGGAAGAACGCCCAGGTGGCGGGCGGTGGTTACGTCACCGGCCTGGTGTTCAACCAGAAGCAGAAGGGCCTGCTGTACGCGCGCACCGACATGGGTGGCGCCTACCGCTGGGACAACGGGGCCCAGCAGTGGATCCCGCTGACCGACTGGGTCGGCGAGAAGGACTGGAACCTGCTGGGCATCGACTCGGTGGCCACCGACCCGGTCGACCCCAAGCGTGTCTACTTCGGCGCGGGCATGTACACCAACGGCTGGGCGGGCAACGGCGAGCTCCTGCGCTCCACCGACCAGGGCCGCACCTTCAAGCGCACCCGGCTGCCCTTCAAGCTCGGCTCCAACGAGCCCGGTCGCGGCGCCGGCGAACGCCTGGTCATCGACCCCGCGCACCACGGCACGCTGCTGCTGGGCAGCCGCAAGAACGGCCTGTGGCGCAGCACGGACTACGGCGTGACCTGGAAGCAGGTCTCGTCCTTCCCCGTCAAGGACGGCGCGAGCAGCGACGCGGGCATCTCCTTCGTGACGTACGGCCCGGCCGGCAGCAACACGGTCTACGTCGGCGTCAACGACAAGTACACCAACCTGTACCGCTCCACCGACGGCGGCAACTCCTGGCAGGCCGTCTCCGGTCAGCCCACCGGCCAGATGCCGCAGCACGGTGTCGTCTCCGGCGACGGCTCGCTGTACCTGTCGTACAGCGACAACGTCGGCCCCAACGACGTGACGTCGGGCTCGGTGTGGAAGTACCGGCCGTCCGGCGGCGCGTGGAAGAACATCACCCCGTCGCAGGGCAGTTACGGGTTCTCCGGGCTGGCCGTCGACCCGCGCAGGCCGAACACGGTGATGGTCAACACCCTCGACCGCTGGTGGCCCCAGGACGAGATCTACCGGAGCACCAACGGCGGTACGACCTGGAACGCGCTGTCCGAGAAGTCGAAGCGGAACGCCTCGGGCGCCCCCTACGCCGGTACCGCCACCGGGCACTGGATGACCGCGATGGCCATCGACCCCTTCGACTCCGGGCACGTGCTGTACGGCACCGGCAACAACATCTGGGGCAGCAAGGACGTCACCGCCAACGACCACGGCGGCACCAGCCACTGGACCATCGGGGCCCGGGGCCTGGAGGAGACCGCGCTGGCCGATGCCATCGCGCCTCCCGGCAGCACCGTTCTCCTCACCTCCATGGGCGACCAGGGCGGCTTCCGCTACGACGACCTGACCAAGATCCCCTCCGGGGGCCGGCTCAAGAACCCGGAGATGCTCCACAGCTCCGACATCGACTTCGCCCAGGCCAAGCCTTCGGTGATGGTCCGGGTCGGCAGGGCCGGCGCGCAGGACGGCGCCTACTCCACCGACAGCGGCCGCCACTGGCAGGGATTCAAGGGCGAGCCGGTGAGCGGCTCCGACAGCGGCCACATCGCGATCGCGGCGGACGCCTCCGGCATCGTCTGGACCGAGGCCGGCCAGGCCCCGTACCGCTCGACCGACATGGGCGTGAGCTGGTCCCGGGTGGGCGGCCTGGGCACCGACGCCACGGTGGTCGCCGACCGTTCCTCGTCCCGGACCTTCTACTCCCTGTCCGGCGGCACGCTGTACGCCAGCACCGACGGCGGCGCGAACTTCAGCGCCCGCGCCTACAACCTGCCCGACGGCAAGCTGGAGGCCGTCCCGGGTGTCGCCGGTGACCTGTGGATCGCGGGCACCTACAAGGGCCTGCTGCACTCCACCGACGGCGGTCACTCCTTCACCACGCTCGGCTCGGTGAAGTCCGCCTCCGGCATCGGCTTCGGCAAGCCCAAGCCCGGTACCCGCTACCAGGCCCTGTACCTGATCGGCACCGTCAAGAACGTCGCCGGGGTCTTCCGCTCCACCGACAAGGGCGCCACCTGGCTCCGCGTCAACGACGACGCCCACCAGTGGGGCAACTTCGCGGGCAACCCCGTCGTCACCGGTGACCCCGACCGCTTCGGCCGGGTCTACATCGGCACCAACGGGCGCGGTCTCCAGTACGGCGACCCGTCCTGACCACAGCATCTGATACCGGTATCTGATTCCAGCATCCAAGCGGGGCCGCGGGCACAACTGCCTGCGGCCCCGCCGTGGTTGGTGAACTCCTCGGGTACGTCGGTTACTTCGGCCCGCGTGCCCTGTCTTCCGCCCGGACCCGGACCGTGTCGATGACCGCCTGGACCGCCGTCACGAAGTTCTGGGGGTCGTCCAGACCCACGAACTTCGGTGCGAACCGCGCGATGTTGGGGTACTTCTCGGGCGGCAGCGTGAGGTAGTCGGTCTGCCAGGCGCCCAGGTCGGCGTCCCGGAGTTCCGGGGACAGCGCGGCCAGGCTCGCGTCCATGGCGCTGTAGGCCAGCACCAGATCGGCGAAGACCCGGTAGTAGCGGGCGGCTTCGGTGTCGTCGAGGCCGGCCCGGCGCATGCAGTCCAGTTTGCGTTCCACGGACCGGAACTCGTTCTCCCGCCGGGCGGTTCGCGCGGCGGCCAGGGCCCCGACCCGGGGATGGCGCATGAACGCCTCATGGGTGTGGACCGCGATCTGCATGAGGTCGTGGGCCCAGTCGTCCGTGGGCGGCGGGGTGTTGGCGAGCGCTTCCTCGTGCAGGGCGTCGATGAGCGCGAGCAGCAGCTCGTCCTTGTTGCGGAAGTGCCGGTAGATCGCCGTCGGATGGGCGGACAGCTCGCGGCCGAGGGCCTGGAACGTCAGCTTCTCCATCCCGGAGGAGTCCGCGACGCGGAACGCCGCCCGGACGATCAGCTCCTGACTCAGGGTGCCTCGCGGCAACCGGCCACGGTCCGCGCCCTTGCCCGCCCTGCTGCCCGCACTCCTGCCCGTGGCCCCGCCCGTGCTCCTGTCCGCGCTCTTGTCCGTCCTGGCGCCGCTGTCGGTCATGCGTCCTTCCCCCACGTCGTCACTCCCATGATCTCGCACCATGACCTCGCACATGACCTCGCACCATGACTCGTACGGCCGTGTCAGCCCGCGACAGCCGAGCCGTCCGCGCGTGGATCGGTGGCCGCCGCGAGGTGCGGCCGGCCTCCGTCCCCCGGGACCTGCCCGACTGGCTGGACCCCTCGGACCCCTCGGACCCGCCGGACCAACTGACCGTGCCCCACCCCGTCGTCGTCCGCCCCGAGCGACCGGGTCGTGAACCCCGCGCCCTCGATGGCGTGGACACCGGCGGAAGGGACGTCCCGCTCGGTGCTGACGACGCCCGCGCCCTCCGTCACCCCCGCCTCCATGGCTCCGAGGACCCAGCGTGACACCGACACGGCGTGCTCGGGTGAGGAACCGGCGGCGAGCTGGAGCGCCATGTGCGTGTGCACCTGGGGCTGCGCGCGCCCGCCCATCGCACCGTGCGCGCCCACGAGTCGGCCGCCCTCGCGGACCAGTACCGGCATCAGCGTGTGCAGCGGACGCTTCCCGCCCGCCAGCCTGTTGGGCGAGGCGGGGTCGAGGGAGAACGAGGCGCCCCGGTTGTGCAGGACGATCCCGGTCGCGGGATCGAGCAGCGCGGCGCCGAAACCGTGGAACACGCTCTGGATCAGGGAGATCCAGTTGCCGTCCGCGTCGGCGGCGACCACGGCGACGGTGTCGCCGGACGCCTTGCGCTGGGCGAGCAGCTCCACCGCGCTGCCCGCCATGGCGTGCTCGGCGATGTGCTGGGCGTACGCGTCGGACAGCAGATACTCGACCGGGATGTCGGCCCACTCCGGGTCGGCGCAGTGGCGGTCGCGGTCACCGGCGGCCCACGCGAGTACGGAGGCCACCACACCGGCGTCACGGCCCAGCGGGTCGAGCGGTCCCCGGGCGGCGCGCGCCACGTCGAGCGCCTTGAGACCCTGGAGGAAGTAGAGGCCCTGGGAGTTCCCGCCGGCCGACAGGTACTCCACCCCGTCGTACTCGACGGCCAGTGCCCGTGAGAGCTCCACGGTGTGACCGGCGAGATCCTCCTCCGTCATCGCGGAGCCCCGCCCGGCGAGCAGCTTCACCAGGCTCGCGCCCAGCTCACCGCCGTACAGCGCGGCGGGGCCCTCGGCGGCGAGGTGGGCCAGGGAGCGGGCGAGGTGCGGCTGGCGGAGTGTCTGCCCGGCCGCGAGGGTGTCGCCGTCGGCGAAGAACACGCCCAGCATGCCGGGGTCCCGTGCCAGGTTGCCGCTCTCCCGGGCAAGGTCGCCCGCCAGGCCCGGGGCCACGGCCACGCCCTCGCGGGCGGCGGCCTCGGCGGGCGCGAGCGCGGAGGCGAGCGGGCGGGTGCCCCACTTCTCGGCGAGGGTGCCCCATCCGGCGACCGCGCCGGGAACCGTCACCGGCAGGGCGCCGAGGACCGGCATCAGGTCGTACGCCGCCGTCAGCGCCGCCACGTCGATCGCGCGGGGCGAGCGGCCGCTGGCGTTGACGAAGTGGACCTCGCCGTCCGGGGTGCCCACGAGGGCCAGCAGGTCGCCGCCGACGGAGCACTGGTTGGGGTAGACCACCGTGAGCATGGCGGCGGCGGCGAGCGCCGCGTCCACCGCGTTGCCGCCCCCGCGCAGCACCTCGGCCGCGACCTCGCTCGCCACGGCGTGGGGCGTCGCGACGGCCCATTCCCCGCCCTTCGCGGCGAGCGGACGTTCGCTGAATGCGGACATCGTTCCCTTCCCGAATGCGTCGGTAATGCGTGGGTGGCCGTCTGCCGTGCGGCCTCTTTAACCGCCGCGTTACACCGGACTTCTTGACAGTCCCAGAGCGGCGGGCCTAGCTTCCCCTACATAGTCAACGTTATCGACTATGGCATTGACTTGGATAGTCGCGCAACGGCGTGACCTCGCAAAGGGGTTCGGAAATGCCCAGGTCGCTCTCCCTCTCCAGCCGCTCGGTCTCCACACTGACCGGCGCCACCGCCATGGCCGCCATCGCCGCCATGACGCTCACCGGATGCTCGGGCAACGACGCCGGCACCGACACCGCCGCCAAGACGACGAAGGCGTCGGTGAAACTGGCCGCGGGCGCACTCGTCAAGGACGGCCAGATCACCTACTGCGCGGACATCAGCGCGCCGCCGCTGACCTACTACGACGCCGCCCAGAAGCCCGTGGGCGCGGAGATCGAACTCGGGGACGCGCTCGCCGCCGAGCTGGGGGTCAAGCCGAACTGGGCCAACACCAGCTTCAACGGGATCATCCCGGCGCTCCAGGCCAAGCAGTGCGACGCGATCATCACCCAGCTCTACATCAAGCCGGAGCGGGAGAAGGTCGTCGACTTCGTCCCGTACATGTACGCCTCCAACACCATGGTCGTGGCCAAGAAGGACGCCGGGACCATCAAGAGCGCGGAAGACCTGTGCGGCAAGAAGGCGGCCGGGCAGACGGGCACCACCGTCGTCGAGTACCTCACCGCCCAGTCCGCGAAGTGCGCGGCGGCCGGGAAGCCGAAGATCGACATCCGCCAGTTCACCAAGGACAGCGACGCCCTCCAGCAACTGCGCCTCGGCCTGGTGGACTCCTACGGCACGACACTGGAGACCGCCGCCTACGTGCTGAAGCAGACGCCCGACGCCTTCAGCCTCAGCGGTGAACCCTTCAACCGCATCAAGGTGGGCGCCGCGACCCGCAAGGACGACAAGGCCCTGCACGACGGTCTCGCCAAGGCGCTGGCCGCGGTGACCAAGAGCGGCACTTATGGCGCCATCCTCAAGAAGTGGAACCTGACCGGCGACGACATCGCCGGCTGACCCCTTCGGCACACCCGCAGAGAGCAGAGAGAAGACCACGTGACTCACGTGACCCATGCAGCAGTGCTCGCCGACACGGGGCCGCAGACAGGCTTCGACTGGTCGTTCTTCTGGCACTACCTGTCCTCGCCGTCCGGCCTGTTTCTCGACGGGCTCTGGCGCACCGTCTACATCTCGGTCGTCGCCCAACTGCTCGGTGTGCTCCTCGGGTTCGCCATCGCCCTGGCCCAGCGCAGCCGCTTCGCGCCGCTGCGCTGGGGCGGCCGGACCTACGTCTGGCTGATCCGCGGCACGCCGCTGCTCGTCCAGCTCGTCCTGGTCTACAACGGTCTCGCGGCGGCGAACATCTACCGCTTCGGTGACCTCCAGGTCGGCGGGCTCGTCATGCTGGGCGTCGTACAGGCGGCGATCCTGACGCTCGCGGTGAACGAGGCCGCGTACATGGCGGAGATCTTCCGCGCGGCCCTCGACGCCATCGACCCGGGGCAGGCGGAGGCCGCGCAGGCGCTCGGCATGACGCCGGGGATGACGATGCGGACGGTGCTGCTGCCACAGGCGATCCGGATCATCGTTCCGCCGCTGGGCAACGAGTTCAACCTGATGATGAAGTCGACCTCCCTGCTGTCGGTCATCGGGCTCCAGGAGATGTTCCTGACCGTGCAGTCGATCAACTCGGCGACGTTCAAGACCTTCGAGATCTTCCTCGTCGCCGCCTGCTACTACCTCGCGCTGACGACGGTGTGGTCCTTTGTGCAGCGGTTCATCGAGCGCAAACTCGCGGATCCCGGGCAGGTGATCGCCACTCCGTCGCTGCGGGATCGGTTCACCGGAGGCGGCCTCGGCCGTGCCGGCCGCACCGCCGCCCCCGAAGACGCCGTACCCGCAGGCAAGGAGGCCCACTGACATGGAACCGATCACGACGAGGCAGGCCATGGAAAAAGAGGGTCGCGGGGCCGGGGAACTCACCGGACCGGCCGACGCGTCGGTAGTGATGTCCGCGCGAGGGGTGGCCAAACGCTTCGGTGACGTCCGGGTGCTGAACGGCATCTCGATGGACGTCCGGTCTCGCGAGGTCGTGGTCATGGTGGGACCGTCCGGTTCCGGCAAGACGACCTTCCTGCGGTGTCTCAACCACCTCGAACGCATCGACGCGGGCGAGATCCTCATCCACGGCCGCCCGGTCGGCTACCGCCCGCGGCCGTCCGTGTCCGAACAGCCGGTGGAGGAGCGGCCGAAGGTGGTGGCCGAACGCCGCCGCAACATCGGCTTCGTCTTCCAGCGCTTCAACCTCTTCCCCCATCTGAACGCCCTCGACAACGTGGCCCTCGCGCCCACGAAGGTCCTCGGCACACCGAAGGCCGAGGCCAGGGAACAGGCGCGGACACTCCTCGCGCGGGTGGGCCTCGAACACAAGGCGTCCTCGCGGCCGTCGGCCCTGTCCGGCGGCCAGCAGCAGCGCGTCGCCATCGCCCGCGCCCTCGCCATGAAGCCGGAGCTGATGCTCTTCGACGAACCGACGAGCGCCCTCGACCCGGAGATGGTCGGCGAGGTCATCGCCGTGATGAAGGAACTCGTCGACGACGGCATGACGATGATCGTCGTCACGCACGAGATGGGCTTCGCCCGCTCGGCCGCCGACCGGCTGGTCATGTTCGACCAGGGAGTCATCCTGGAGGAAGGCCCCCCTGAGCAGGTCATGACCGACCCGGCCCACGAACGCACCCGCGCCTTCCTGCGCCGCCTCAACGAAGGCGGCTGAACGAAGGCGGCTGAACGAAGGCGGCTGAGCCCACCCGGCTCCGTGTTCTCGACCCCGCCGGGCCCGCGCCGGTCTACCCTTTCGCCGCGGCCCGGCACGATCTGCGAAGCGCCGTGGACAGCGGTCATGCGGGTGAGCGGAGACGAGTACACGATGAACAGCCGTACGGGAGCCGACGCCGACCGGACCAGGACCAGGCGACCGGGGCGGCCCGGCGGCCCGCGGCTCCACCGGACGCGTACGACCGTAGGGGCAGTACGGTCCGTACGCGCCACGGGTGAGTCCGGGCACCCGCCGACAGGTGGCATCGCCGACGCCCCCCTGCTGCCGGAACCCGCCCGGCGCGTCGCCGCCATAAGCGCGTTGCTGCTGCTGGTGAGCGGTGTGATCACGGTGGGCGTCTGGTTCTGCATCACGTTCCAGACCGTCGTCACACCGGTCCTGCTCGCGCTGCTGCTCTCGGCCCTGCTCGGCCCGTTCTACCGGCGGCTGGTCAGGATGAGGTTCAACAAGTCGCTCGCCGCCGCGCTGACCTGCGCCGCCGTGATCCTGGTGATGGGCGGGGCCGCGTACATCGTGGCCAACGCGCTGCTCGACACCGGCGACCAGATCATCAACTCCGTACGGGACGCGGCGAAGGACCTCAGCGACCGCTTCGAGGTCGTCGCCACCTCGCTGGACGAACTCGCCACGAACGCCAAGGACCTGCTGTCCAACTTCGGTGGCACCGCGGTCTCCGGGGTACTGAGCGGTGTCAGCCTGCTCACCGAGATGATCGCCTCCGGAACGCTCGCGATCCTGCTCCTCTTCTTCTTCCTCCGCGACTCCGAGCGGGCCGTCGACGCACTGCACTCCCTGGCGCCGCGCGGCTCCGGCGCGACCCTGGAGGTCATGGCCCGCCGCGCCTTCCGGGCGATCGAGGGCTACATGCTGGGCACGACCATCGTCGCGTTCATCGACGCCGTCTGCATCACCGTCAGCCTGCTGATCATCGGGGTGCCCGGCGCCGTCGGGCTGGGGGCGCTGGTGTTCATCGGCGCGTACATCCCGTACCTGGGCGCGTTCCTGTCGGGCGCGGTCGCCGTTCTCGTCGCGTTCGCGGACGGCGGGCTCAGCACCGCGCTGTGGGTCCTCGGGGTGGTCGCCGTCGTCCAGGTCCTGGAGGGGAACTTCTTCCAGCCGATGATCCAGAGCCGTACGCTCCAGATGCACCCGGCGGTCGTCCTCCTGGCCCTCACCGCCGGCGCCTCCATCGCCGGCATCCTCGGCATGCTCCTCGCCGTACCGCTGACGGCGGCGGCGTTCGGGGTGCTGTCGGAACTGCGGGGGCGGTACGAGGATGAGGTGGACGGGGTGGACGGGGGCACCGGGGCGGTGCGCCGACCGGACAACTCGGGTGCCGTGGGCGGGAGTTCGCAGTCGCCCGCCTGAATCCGGAGCGGAGCGAAGGGAAACGACGCGACGGTATGGAGTCGGCGAGACCGGGTACCGGTCACGGCCGCGCCGCGCGACAGGCCGAGGAGTGCGGCACCGGGTCGGCGTCGTGCCGCAGCGCGTCCCGTAACCGGAACAGTGAGTCCAACTCCGCGTGCTGCGCGAACCGTTGGAGGAGGGTGCCGATGAGCCGGTCGTCGCCCGCTCGCACGGCGCGGACGATGCAGGGTATGCCCGCGCAGTCGTCGGCGCCGTGGGCTTCGGTCTGATCCTGCATGTGCTTCTGCGTGTGCGGCTGCATGTGATTGTCGTAGCACTCCGTGAAGCCGTGCCCGTCCCGCAGTCGCTCGTTCGGGTGAATGGCGTATGCGAGAGGCGTACCGGACGAGGGTTCGGGCGACGCGCGCGAGGCGGTGGTGCCCGCGCTGTCAGCGAAAGGCCCGTACCTGTGCGTGCGAGAACGCCTCGACCGGGTCGCCCTGGAGCCCCCAGGGCCATGGCGTCACCCGTCCCTCCAGCAGGGCGAACACCCGAGCGGCTTCCTCTCTCCGCTCGGCGGCGACAAGGGCGTACGGAATCCGATGCGCGTCCAAGCCCTGTCCAACCCCTGAGGACCCGTGAAGACCCCTGACGGACCGCCTTCGGACGTCAGGGCCGGGGCGTACTGATCAGCGCCCGTCGGCGGAAGTCCCGTGGTGTCTCGCCGTACTCCGCCTTGAACATGCGGCTGAAGTGGCGGCAGTCGAGCAGTCCCCAGCGTGCGGCGACCGCGCTGATCGGCTCCGTCGCCCGCGCCGGACTCGCCAGGTCGCGGGCACAGTGCTCAAGGCGCCGGGTGCGGATCCAGCCGGCGACGGTGAGATCCTGGGCGGCGAACAGCTTGAACAGGTAGCGGCGGGAGATGCCGTGTGCCTCGGCGATCGAGTCGGGCGTGAGATCGGGGTCGTACAGCCGGTTCTCGATATGGGTACGGATACGGAGCAGCGTCGCGTCCTGCGGAGCGGTCAGCACGGACCGCGCCAGCTTCTCCGTGACCAGGGCCGTGACCAGGGCCACCGCGCCGTCCATCAGACTGCCGGCGGCCGGGCCCGTGAAGTCGCGGTGCTGCTCGCTCAGCGACCGCAGGAACGGCCCCACGACCGCCGCGACGCCGTCGTCGGCGGTCATCCGGCGGGCGGTCAGGCCGCGCAGGTCGTCGGGGCGCACGGGCAGCATCGGCCGCGGGAGCAGCATGAGCAGGGTGCTGAAGTCGGTGCCGTACGTGAAGGAGTACGGCCGTGAGGTGTCGCACAGCGCGATGTCGCCCGGCTCCAGCGTGCCGTAGGTGCCGTCCTGCTCGATCACGCAGGTGCCCGCGATCTGGAGGGCGACCTTGTAGAAGTCGCCCTCGCGCGCCGTGTGACTGACCTGCTGCGGTACCGAGCTGACGGATGTCAGATGCAGCGGTCCGAGGCTGTCGATGGCGGCGTACCCGCGGAAGGGACCGCGCGCGACCGGCCGGTGGGCGAGCCCGGTGAAGCGCTGGGACATCTCGTGGTCCCAGTGCTCGAACCGGTCCGCCTGGGCGACGGACTCGGTGGTCACGATCGTTCGCATGGCGTGCTCTCCACCTGGTAGTGGCCTCTCGGCACGATACCTCGCACCGGCTCATCGCGGATTGCCTGCATGTTTCCCTGCGTAACGCCTGATGGGAAGGCGTTCGTCCGGAACATGGCGCAAGAGCGACGCCCGTGCCGCATGCATGTTGTTCATGCGTGTCGTGCATGCAATGGCGGCAACAGATGCACGCCACCGCACTTCGGGGGCCCCGTGCGGGCGCACAGTACTCCCCACCGGCCGGACGACTCCGCCTTCCGCCGTACCGTCCAGTACCGTCCAGGGAGTTCTCGTGACCCAGCAGTCCCCAGGCCCGGAACACCGTACCCACCTCCGGCGGGGCGCCGTGGGTGTGGCGGGCATCTTATTCTTCGTCCTCTCCGCGCAGGCACCGCTCACGGGTGTCGCCGGGACCCTCCCCATTCCCCTCGGCCTGGGCAACGGGGGCGGTGTGCCCGCCGCCTACCTGGTGGTCGGCGTCATGATCGGCCTGTTCTCGGTCGGTTTCATCGCCATGAGCCGGCACGTGACCGACGCCGGTGCCTTCTACGCCTACGTCTCCCGGGGCCTCGGCAGACCGCTCGGAGTCGGCGCCTCCCAGGTCGCCGTGCTCTGTTACTGCGCGGTTCAGGCGGGGATGTACGGCTTGTACGGCACCGTGGTCGACGGCCTGTTCGAGCGGTACGCCTCGATCGACCTCCCCTGGTGGGTCTGGACGCTGGCGACCATCTTCCTCGTGCAGTTCCTCGGATCGCTGAACATCGAGTTCGGGGCGAAGATCCTCGCCGTCCTGGTGGTGGCGGAGACCTCCCTGCTCGTGGTGTTCGCGGTCCGCGAGCTGCTGTCCGGCGGCGGCCCCCAGGGGCTGGATCTCAGCGGTTCCTTCACGCCGGCCGCCTTCCTGGAGGGGGCGCCCGGCGTCTCGGTGACGTTCGCGATGGCCTGCGTCCTCGGCTTCGAGTCCACGGCCATCTACGCCAACGAGGCGAAGGACCCGGCCCGTACCGTCCCGCGCGCCACCTATCTCTCCGTCGCCGTGATCTCCGTCTTCTTCGCCTTCGTGTCCTGGATGATCGTCAGCTACTACGGACCGGACAAGGTGGGGGGCGTGGCGCTGCGGGCGTTGCAGAAGGGCGACGCCACCTCGGTGGTCTTCGACCCGATCACGCACACCCTGGGAACCTGGGCCACCGACACCATGCAGGTGCTGCTCGCCACCTCGCTGGTGGCGGGTGTGCTCGCCTTCCACAACGGCATCAACCGCTACTTCCACTCCCTGGGCACAACCGGCGTCCTGCCCCTGTGGCTGTCCCGTACCAACCGCCAGGGTGCCCCCTACACCGCGAGTCTGGTCCAGACCGTCGTCGCGATCGTGATGGTGATCCCGTTCGCCCTGGCCGGCGCGGACCCCGTACTCACCCTGCTGACCTGGAGCGGAGGCGTCGGTGTCCTCGCCCTGATGCTCCTGTACGTGCTGACGTCCGTCTCCGTCGTCGTGTTCTTCCGCCGGACCGGTCTCGACCGCAGGCCGTGGAACACCCTGGTGGCACCGCTGCTGTCCATCGCCCTGATGCTGGGCGCCGCCGTGCTGGCGCTGGACAACTTCACGACCCTGATCTCCGCGTCCGACACCACCGCGCTGGTCCTCGAACTGACCGTGGTCGCCGTGTTCGCCGGCGGTGTCCTCCTGGGCTACGGCAGGCGGGGCCCGGACGGGACGGACTCCGGGGAGCCGACCGCGGACGCGGATGTGGACGTGGACGTGGACGATCCGGCCACCGACGTGACCGCCTCCGCCTGACGGCTTCCGCCTGATGGCTTCTGCCCGCGAGCCTTCGCCCGACCGGCGGCGCGTCGAAGGCTCGCGGATTCACCGGAGCGTGCACACGCTTCCGCCTTTCCGTGCACGGATCCGGTGATCCGGCAGGAACTTTCCCGCCGATGTCTGGACCAGACCTCGCCCGTCGTTTTTCCTCTACCTACGTAGAAAGAACGGCGAGTGCACTCTTGGAGGAGCAGCATGAGCGCCACACGACACCCCCTCGACCAGCTGACCACCGCCGAGATCGAGGAGGTCCGCTCGGTACTGGGCCGGGCCGGTGTCCTGCGGGACACCTCGCGCTTCGCCTACGTGGGCCTCGAAGAGCCCCCCAAGGGCGATCTGCTCGACTTCTCCGAGGACCGGCAGCTGGACCGCCAGGCCCGTGTGCTGCTGCACGACGTCGGGGGCGCGCCGGGCCGGGACGTCATCGTCTCCCTCACCAAGGGGGAGGTGGTCGCCGACCGGACGCCGGATCCCGTGGTCGACGGGCAACTGCCCGTGCTGGAGGAGGAGTTCGGCATCGTCGAAGAGGTGCTGGCCGGGGACGAGCGGTGGCTGGCCGCACTCAAGGCCCGTGACCTGGACGTGGCCAAGGTGCGCGTGGCTCCGCTCTCTGCCGGTGTCTACGGTGACGAGTACCCGGACGAGGCCGGCCGCCGCATCCTGCGCGGCCTGGCGTTCGTCCAGGAGCACCCGCGGGACCACGCCTGGGGCCGCCCCGTCGACGGCCTGGTCGGCTACGTGGACGTGCTCACCCGAACCGTCGACCGCGTGATCGACCTCGGCCCCGTGCCCATCCCCAACGCATCCGCGAACTACGACGACCCGGCCGTCACCGGCCCCGCCCGCACCACCCAGAAGCCCATCGAGATCACCCAGCCCGAAGGCCCCAGCTTCACCCTCGACGGCAATCTGCTGACCTGGGAGAACTGGACGCTGCGGATCGGCTTCGACGCGCGCGAGGGCCTGGTCCTGCACCAACTGGCCTTCCACGACCGGGACAAGGGCCGCGAACGCCCGATCATCCACCGGGCCTCCATCGCCGAGATGGTCGTGCCCTACGCCGACCCCTCGCCGGTCCGCTCCTGGCAGAACTACTTCGACACCGGTGAGTATCTGCTCGGCCGCTCCGCCAACGCCCTCCAGCTCGGCTGCGACTGTCTCGGGGACATCACCTACCTCGACGCGGTCATCGCCGACGAGTCGGGCCACGCGCGGACCCTGCCCAACGCGGTCTGCCTGCACGAGGAGGACCAGGGCATCCTCTGGAAGCACAACGACCTGTGGGCGAACTCGAGCGAGACCCGCCGCCAGCGCCGGATGGTCCTGTCCTTCTTCACCACGATCGGCAACTACGACTACGGCTTCTACTGGTACCTCTACCTCGACGGCACCATCGAGTTCGAGGCCAAGGCCACCGGAGTCGTCTTCACCTCCGCCCATCCCGGCGGCGACTACCCGTACTCCTCCGAGATCGCCCCCGGCCTGGGTGCCCCCTATCACCAGCACCTGTTCTGCGCCCGCCTGGACATGGCGCTCGACGGTACGGCGAACCGGGTGGAGGAGATCGACGTCGTCCGGGTCCCGATGACCCACCCGGACAATCCGCGCGGGAACGCCTTCACCTACCGCCGTACACCGCTGACCAGGGAGAGCGAGGCGCAGCGCACCGCGGACACGAGCGTCGACCGGGTCTGGCACATCACCAACCCCACGTCACTCAACGTCGTCGGAAAGCCGGTCGGTTACGCCCTTCACCCCGAGGGCAAGCCGGCTCTCCTCGCCGACCCGGACTCCTCCATCGCGGCCCGCGCCGCCTTCGCCACCAAGCACCTGTGGGTGACGGCCTACGATCCCGCCGAGCGCTATCCGGCCGGTGACTTCGTCAACCAGCACCCCGGTGGCGCCGGACTGCCCGCCTACACCGCGGCCGACCGGGACATCGACGGGCGCTCCCTGGTGGTCTGGCACACCTTCGGTCTCACCCACGCGCCCCGCCCCGAGGACTGGCCGATCATGCCCGTCGACCACACCGGCTTCAAGCTGAAGCCGTTCGGTTTCTTCGACCGCAACCCGACGCTCGACGTTCCCCCGAGCGCCTCCGCCTCGCACGGCTCGCCCGGCTGTTGCGCCCACGACGGCGATGAGTGAGATCGCGCTGACGGTCGGCCTGGCAGGGGCTCTCCTCTGCCTGGCCGGCCGGCTGCCCGGGCCTGTCCAGCACTGGTGGCCGCAACTGCTCGCGCTGGGCGGGATGGCGCTCATGGCCGGCCACCAGGTCGCCGCGGGCGCCTGGACCGTCCTGGCCGCCTGCCTGTGGAGCGTCGTCCGGGCGTGTGCCGGCCGGCGGGTCGGGGCCGAGGTGATCGACCTGGCCGCGATGGCGGCGCTCATGGCGCTCATGGCGCTGATGGCGGGCCACGCCGACGGATCCCCCGCGCACATGACCGCCGGCATGACCGCCGACATGGCAGGCGGCATGGCGGGCGGCATGACGGCCGGTCCGGCCGTGCTGACCGCCGTCCTCTGGGTGACCGCACGCGCGGGTCGGATCATGTTCCGGCAGCTGTCGGACCGTACCGGCCGTTCCGACCGTTCCGACCGTTCCTCCGTTCCGAAGGCCGTGCGGTCCACCCCTCTGGTATGGGTGTACCGGGAGTCCGGCGCACCGCTCATGGTCATCGGCATGGTGGCCATGCTCGTATGACCCGCTGACCCGCTGACCCGCAAGCAAGGCGGGCCCGTGACGCCGGAAAGGGAACCCTCATGCCGAAGATCGTCGATCACGACGCCCGGCGGCGTCTGATCATCCGTTCGGTCTGGTCGCTGATCGGCCGCCGCGGCCTGGCCGCGGTCACGATGAGGGAACTCGCGGCCGAGGCCGGCTTCGCCAACGGGGGCCTCGCCCCGTACTTCCGGGACAAGGACGAGATCCTGCTCGCCGCCTTCCAGTACGCCTGTGAGGCGACCGAAGCCCGCCTGGAACCCGCCGTCGCCGAGCGCGGAGGGCTGGCCGCCCTGCGCGGCCTCTGCCACGAGCTGATGCCCCTGGACGACACCAGGCTGCTGGAGGCGCGGGTCGTGGTCGCGTTCTGGGACCGCGCCCTGTGCGACCCGCGCATGTCGTCCGCCCACGAGGTCACGACGGACCGGTGGCGGACGCTGATGCACTGCTGCCTCGCCCAGGCCAGGGCGTACGGCGAGATCACGACCAGCACATCGGACGAGGACATCGTCGAGACACTCTTCGCGGTCGCCGCGGGCTTCCAGGTCCACGCCGTCCTCACCCCCACGACCACCACCGCCGAACGCCAGCTCCAGGTGCTGGAAGCACTTCTGACGTCCTACGCCTGACCGGCGGCGCGCCCGGTACAGGCGAATGCCGCCCTCCCCTTCGCTGGGAGGGCGGCATTCGGCTGTGCCGGCGAGGGAGTCCGGACGTCAGTGGGCCTGTTCGGTGCCGGACTCATGGTTCGGGGCGCAGTGCGAGGCGCCGTGGCCGCCGGGCGGGGGGACGTCCAGTGAGGGGTTCCGGTCGAAGAATCCCGCCGGCTTCAGGGAGAAGCCGACGTAGTCGCACGGCATGATCGGCCAGTCCTCGGGCCGTGGCAGGTGCGAGGTGCCGAAGGTGTGCCACAGCACGACGTCGGTGTTCAGCAGGTCGCGTTCCTGCTTGACCCATTCGCCGATGCCGTCGCCGGGATGCTGGTTGGGGTAGTCACCGGCCGCGTGCAGTTCGGTGGGGGAGTAGCGGGTGACCCACAGGTGGGTGCGGGCGAACTCCGCCCGCCGGGCGAGATCGCTCTCCGGGGCCGCCAGCAGGGTCGGGCCGACGAAGGGCACGAGCTTGTACGCGACCGGTTCGCCGTGGCGGTTGAGCACGCCGGGGTTGGTGACCTTCCAGGTGCGCGCGGTCAGCGGGTCGCACATCCGGCGGCCGTCCCGTTCGTTGCCGATCGGGGTCTTGCGCGCCACGATGGCGTTGCCGTAAGGATTGTCCGGCCCCATCGGCAGGCCGACCGCGTCGACCTCCACGACGGTGTTGTCAGGGCCGTCGACCTCCAGGTCCAGCCGCATGTTGAACAGATGCTGGTGGTTGGGGGCGTCCAGTTGCGGGGCCACCAGGACCCCGAACTCCGGTGTGGCGCCCGGCGCGACCGCCCGGGTCTGGACGATGCCGGTGAGCTTCGCCTCGAACTGGATGGTTCCGTCGAGGTAGAAGTACCAGAAGAAGCCGTACTCGTAGTTGCCGATGGTGTGGATCGCCGACACCACCAGGCGGCGGGAGCGGCGGACCTCGGCCTTGTCGGTGTAGCGGAAGTTCCAGTGCTTCCAGAGGATTCCGTAGTCCTCCTCGTGCAGACAGATCGCGTTCGTCACGGTGTGCGGAACACCCGACTCGTCGCACAGCACCGCGTCCAGATAGCGGATCTCACCGAGACAGTCGCAGCCCAGCGACAGGGATCCGACGGTCTTCCCGAGGTTGTACTCGCCGGCGTCGAAGACGTTGCGGAAATAGAAGTCCTCGCTGGTGTCGCCGTAGGGCACGACCATCTCGCTGATGCTCGCCCGGTGCAGGACCGACCGCCGACGGTCCCCGTCGAGGTAGGAGACGTCGCTGATGACGAGTCCTTCGACGGTGTCGATGTGCGCGTGCAGCCGCCACCGCTGCCACTCGATGACGTGTCCGTCCAGCGTGAACGACGGTCCGTCGGGCTGGGTGATCTCCAGCGGGCGCAGATCCGTGCGGAGCGGGCCGACGCTGCCGACGTCGTAGTTGCCGCTCTCCGGCGGGACGGGAATCGGGTCGCCCTCGATGATCGCGGCGACGGACCGCTCGTTGCAGTCGATGACGAACACCAGATTGCCGACCGGCCGGGCGTAGCCGTTGTCCTCCGTGAAGGTCCGCACATACGCGCTGGCCCGGATGATGCGCCGACGCGCGTCGATGCCGTCGATGGGGAGCGTTCCCGTGGACCAGGGATCGATCTGCAACAGGTCCAGGTCGTGGACTCCGTGCCGGGTGAGAGCGGCCACGGCCCGGGAATCCTTCTTCACGATGTCGTCCAGGGCCATGATCTCCTCGATCATGATGGCCGGCTGGATACCCGGAAGATGAGTCCAGGACGTGAGGGTCCCGGTGGTGAGGTCGACACGTGCCTCATAGGTGGCGGTCTCGGCGCGGTCGTACACGACGAGGAACGCCGACCGGTGGAGCGGGGAGCCCGGACCGTGGTCGCGCACCGACTGCTTCTCGGGGTGGTCGAGGCGTACGAGGGGGAAGCGCGGGGCCGTCAGCTCCGGCTTCCCGGCCCGGACGGCCGCGACGGCCGCCTCGATCTCCGAGGCGGACAACGGGTCGTACGGGTGGGTCGGGGTTGACTGCTGGGACATGCTGATCGTCTTCCGGTCGACGGCTGTTCGGACAGCCGGGTCGGGCGTGGGGCCTTCTGTTCGGCCTGTTCGGCTATCCGTTCGTGCTGGTCAGCGGGTGGGCCTCGGTGACCGGGGCCTCGATGTCCGGGCGCCCTTGCCGACGGAGGGCGAAAACGGCCCAGATGACGCCGAGCACGAGCCAGATGCCCAGCGCCGGTGCCACGGTGTCGAGCGGGCTGGTCGCCTTGTAGAACGATCCGAACACGGCTCCGGCGGAGACGAGGATCCCGGCGGTGGCGGCGATCACCAGCTTCACCCGGTTGACCTCGTGCCAGAGCCCCTTGGCGCCGGCCGCGCTGACGACGAGATACATCAGCGCCAGACCGGTGCCTCCGAAGCCCGCCATCCAGCCGAACATCGGTGACCACTCGGGCTGTAGAACACCTGGTTCCCCGGTGGCGAGGGAGAAGATCCCGTGGTTGACCCGGACCAGGACGATGGCGATGAGCGACACCACGCCGAGCAGCGCCGCGCCGCCCACGGGTGTGTAGAACCGGGGGTGCACCTTGGCCAGCGGAGCGGGCAGCCTGCCGGCGCGCGCCATGGAGAGCATGCCGCGGGTGGCGGCGACGCCGACTCCGATCGCGACGGCCAGGACGTCGAGGATGATCAGCACGGCGACCGCGTCGCCGAACGCGGACGAGCCGAACTCGCCGCCCGAGGCGAGTGTCTGGAGCGGGAAGACGCTGTTCTTCCACGCCGTGCCGTCGAGGCCGAAGCCGATGTCCTGGGCGTAGGCGGTGATGACGAAGTACACGCCGACGATCGTGAGTGACAGGAGCACCGCCTTGGGGACATGCCGTTTCGGGTCGTCGGTCTCCTCGGCGAGGTTGGCGGCCGACTCGAATCCGATGAACATGTTGATGCCGTAGAGCACGCCGTAGAGGAGGTCGAGGCCGCTGATGGAGAACGGGTTGAACGGCTTGGCCGACAGGCTGTGCCCGCCGTGGCCCCCCTTGAAGATGATGTAGAGGGAGAAGGCCAGCACGACCGCGGAGGAGATCAGCACCAGCGCCAGCTGGGCGTTGACCGAGAACTGGACGCCGATGACGACGATGACCAGCACCACGACGAGGTAGACCAGCGCGAGCGGCCACCAGGGCACGTCGATGGAGAAGGCGGTCTGCAGGAGCGACTGCGTGAGACCGCCGAGCACGAGGAAGGTCGCGGCGCCGAGGATCAGCATGGCGCCGTAGTACACCCAGCCGGCCACGATGCCCACGCGCGGCCCGGCGCCGTCGCAGACGTATTCGTACAGCGAGCCGCACAGGTGGATCCGCTTGGCGTACTGGGCGATGATCCAGCCGGCGCCGAATATGCCCACACCCGCGACTATTATCGCCAGCGGTGTCGCGACGCCCGCGCCGCGGCCGGTGGCCGACAGGCCGACGATCAGCGGCAGCAGCGCCGCGACCGAGAAGACCGGTCCCATGAAGCCCACCGATTGAGCCAGGACGCCGGTCATGGAGAGTTTGGCGCGCCCGAGAGACTGATTGTCTGGAGAAGCCATCTGTCCGCTCCCTATGAAGGGGCCGTGGAACGCTGTACGATTTTCGTACACGCTGTTCGCTATTGGGCAGATCGTGGGCTCAGGGAGCTCCCGTGTCAACCATTTGGCGTGTTAACTCTGGATTCCGGTCATCGGCCGGACACCTTGCCCGCCGCCGCAGACCGCCCGGGGCAGGCCGAATGAAGGTGTGCCGACCGCCCGGGGCGCGCCGAATCGGGGCACGGCGAAATCCGGTCACGGCGAACCCGGGCACGCCGAACCCGGGCACACCGAATCCGGGCACACCGAATCCGGGCACACCGAATCCTGGTATGCCGATCAGCCGCTCGGCGCGGCTGCGTTCATCGGTGGTGGTGGGTCCGGCTAGCGGCTGCCGGACATGTCGAAGCCGGGTGCGCCGGTGAGCCGCTGAGCCGCTTGGGTGGCCGCGCTCGTCACCAGGTCGCCGACGGCGGGATCGGGCGCGTTGGCGCCGATGCGGACGATGCCGAGGCTGGCGGTCGGCCAGTCCGAGACGCGTATCGGGGCCGCCACACCGACGGCGCCCTCCTGTAGGGCGCCGACGCTGATGGCGTAGCCCTGTCGGCGTGCGAGCAGGACGTCCTCCGTGTCGGAGGAGCTCGGCGGCCGGCCGGCGAGGATCGCCACGCCGTCCGCGCCCACAGTGAGCGGGTGCCGCGCGCCTTCCCGCATCGCCAGGTGCATGGTGCTGTCGGGCGGCTCCGCGGTGAGCAGGACCAGAGCCTGGTCGCCGTCGGCGACGGTGAGGAGCGCGGTGCTGTTGGTGCGCTGGCTCAGCTGTTGCAGGATCGGCAGCGCGACGCTCTGAAGCCTGGGCCGCAGTCGGCTCGCCAGCTCGGCGAGGCCGACTCCCAGGACGTAGCGCGTGTCGAGGCGGGTGACGAGGTTGTGGACCTCAAGGGTGCGCAGCAGGCGGTAGACGATCGCGCGCGCGGCCCCGATGTGCCCGGCGAGTTCGGCGGCGGTGAGGCCGTCGCTGTGCTTGGCCAGCAGTGCCAGCACGGTCAGTCCGCGGTCAAGGGTCTGTGATGTCTCGCCGCTTGAACTCACTCGTGCCGCCTTCCCCTCGGGCCGATCCTGATGCGCCGGCTCATGCTGTCACGTTTTCCGAATGCTCATACCCTGCCGGATTCGGCATGATCCCGGCGAACTGGTACCGGCCCGTCGCCGCCGCCCCCTATCACGACCCTTGACTGCTCGCACCAACTCACGTAGCGTCCGACTATCGCCCACTAGAACGGTAATCGTACATGTCGAAGCGTGCAGAGGCGGAAGAGCTGGCCAGTTCGGTGCCCTCGGTGCCGTACGTGGCGGGAACATGGGACACGGCCAAAGCGGCCGGGACCTTTGATGTGATCGACCCGGTCACCGAACGTGTGCTGGCGACGGTCACCGAGGCGGACGCCGCCGACGTCGACCTCGCGGTGTCGGCCGGGCACTCCGCGCTGGACGGCGGTGAGTGGGGCCGAATGGACGGCGCCGCGCGCGGTGTGCTGCTGGGCCGGCTCGCGGACCTGCTCGACTCGCGCGCGGAGGACTTCGCGAATCTGGAGTCGCTCGAGGTCGGCAAGCCGGGTATCGAGCCCCGGGTCATCGACCTGCCGCAGGCCGTGCAGACCTTCCGGCACTACGCCGGGTGGGCGGACAAGATCGAGGGGCGCACGATCCCGACCCCGGGATACATGGGCCGCAAGACCTTGAGCTACACGGTCCGCCGGCCGATCGGTGTCGTCGCGGCCATCACACCGTGGAACTCACCCACGATGATCGGGTCCTGGAAGATCGCGCCCGCCCTGGCCGCCGGCTGCGCCGTCGTGCTGAAGCCGGCGGAGGACGCGCCCCTGACGTCGTTGCTGCTCGCGCGGCTCATCCACGAGGCCGGGTTCCCGCCGGGCGCGTTCAGCGTCCTTCCCGGCCGGGGCGCGACAACGGGCAACCTGCTCATCGAACACCCCGGCGTCGACAAGATCTCCTTCACCGGCAGCCCGGAGACCGGGCGCGTCGTCGCGACCGCGGCGGTCAAGGGCTTCCGGCCCACGACGCTGGAGCTCGGCGGCAAGAGCCCGCAGATCGTCTTCGCCGACGCCGACCTCGACGCGGCCGCCGACGGGGTGGCGCTCGGGATCTTCGCCAACCAGGGCCAGGTCTGCGCGGCCGGCAGCCGCATCCTGGTCGCACGCTCGGTGTACGGCGAGTTCGTCGACCGGCTCGTCGCCCGTGCGGAAGCCGCCGTGCTGGGCGATCCGTTCGATCAGGGCACCACGATGGGCGCGCTGATCAACGCCAAGCAGCTCGAACGGGTCGCCCGCTACATCCGGATCGGCCGGGACGAGGGCGCCCGGCTCGTCGCAGGCGGCGGGCGACCGGACCGCAGCGGGTACTTCATCGAGCCGACCCTGTTCGCGGACGCGTCCAACGACATGACCATCGCCCGGGAAGAGATCTTCGGCCCCGTCGGCACCATCATCGCCTTCGACACGGACGACGATGCCGTGGCCCTGGCCAACGACAGCGACTTCGCTCTCGCCGCGACCCTGTGGACCTCCGACCTCACCCGCGCGCACTCGGTGGCACAGCGCGTCCAGGCCGGCGCCGTCGCGGTCAACGGCTGGTCACCCCTGGACCCCCGGCTTCCGTGGGGCGGATCGAAACTCAGCGGCCACGGTCGCGAACTCGGCCGCGCGGGCATCGAGGCCAACACCGAGGAGAAGACGGTGACGGTCGTCCTGTGAACCCCGTCCCCCGGGCTGCCGCCCAGCCGAGCCGCAACATCCCGAACATCCTGAAAGGCATGTCGTCATGACCGCTCACATACTTGTCGCCTACTACAGCGCGACCGGCTCGGTCCACCGCCTCGCCGAGGCCGTCCGGGACGGCGCAGCCTCGGCGGGTGCCGAGGTCCGCCTGCGCCGGGTGGCCGAACTCGCGCCGGAGGAGGCCATCGCGGCCAACCCGGAATGGGCCCAGCACCGGAGCGACACCGACGCCGTAGAGGTGGCCACTCTGGAGGACCTGGAGTGGGCCGACGGATACGCCTTCGGCACCCCCACCCGATTCGGCGCCCCGGCCGCCCAGCTCAAGCAGTTCCTCGACACGGCCGGCGGCCTGTGGCAGGAGGGCAAACTCGCCGACAAGCCCGTCACGGCGTTCGTGTCCTCGGCCGAGCGGCACGGCGGCCAGGAGTCGACCATCCTGTCGCTGAACAACGTCTTCTACCACTGGGGC
>NZ_LIQQ01000185.1 GCF_001418565.1 Streptomyces graminilatus
CGCCGGGGGTGGTGGGGGGTTGTTCTCTGTTGCCGCCTCGGTGATGACCCTGCCCTCCGGGTCCGCCGCTCGGGAGCGGAGGGCCGCTGTCAGCATGGCCGCGTCCGCCTCCGCCCGGGCCGCCTCGGGGGAGGAGCCCGCGGCGAGGGCGGCGTCGTAGGCGGTTGCCCGGACGGTCGGGTCGAAGTACGGGTACAGGCTGAGCATGCCGTCGTGGATGTCGGACTCGCGTTGGGTGACCTGGAGTTCGGCCGGGGACCACCAGGCGACCCGGCCCGCGCGGACACCGTGGTCCGACAGCGGGGCCAGTTCGCGCCACAGCGGGCTGAGGCGGCGGTACGTCGACCAGGTGCTCCACACGTCCCCGAGGCGCTGGAAGGCGAGCGGGATGCAGAACCCGGCCGCGGTGACGATCTCCGCGGTGGCGGCCATCGCGGGGGCGACATAGGTGCTCAGGTAGTCGAGGTTCCCGCCGTTCCAGCGGGCGACGACGGCCGTCAGCTTGGTGGCCGCGAAGGTGATGTTGCAGGAGAAGCCGGCCATGATGACGAGCAGTCCCACCCGCAGCCAGCCGTGCACCTGAAGCGCCCACGGCCAGCAGACCGTGTTCATCGCGATGTTGGAGAGGGTGAGCGCGATGAGGTACAGCACGATCATCTCGCGGATGTAGGGCGTGTTCGCGTAATGCGTGTCGAAGTCGCGCAGCCGCTGCTCGGACGCGTTCCCGAGGGCGAACAGGGCGGCCGTCGCCACGATCACCACCGCGTACCCGGCGATCCAGCGGCGCGAGGCCCGCCGGGCGGCCTCGGGCGGGCCGCCGCGCCAGTTGATGATCAGCACCAGACAGGAGGCGCTGAAGGCGCTCAGCAGGCAGTACACGAGCGGTGCCGAGATGTTCGGGACACCGGTGACACGGTTGACCCAGGCGATGGTCGGCGGGGCCGCGAAGAAGAACACCAGGACGGAGAGGAGAAGCAGCGCGTAGACCGACCGCAGCAGGGGGTCGCGCCAGGCGCGCAGCACCGCCCGGCCCTTGAGGAGCAGGACGATCACCATCGCGGCGGACGGCAGGTAGTAGGTGGAGTCGTTCACGGCGGGCGCCGCCTCAGCTCTGCGGCCCGCGATAGCCCAGGGAGGCCTCGATCCGGCCCGCGAGCTGGTCGCGCCGTACCGGCCGGCGCGCCGAACCGGCGAGCCACGTACGGCACTTGCTGGCCAGCAGCAGACCGAAGCTCTCGGCCTCCCGCTCGTCCGCGAGGTCGGAGCGGGTACGGGCGGCCACCTTGCGGACCGTGGCCTGGAGGTCCGCGGTGTCGCTGAGCAGCCGGGCGGCGACCGCGGCGCCCTCGACATGGTGGCCGCAGTGCCCGGCCTGCATGTGCCACAGCTCGTGGCCCAGGATCACCAACTGGTGGTCGGGCGCGGTGCGTTCCTCGACCACGATCAGGTCCTGGTCGGCCATGTCGAGCCACAGCCCGCTGGCCGTGCCCGGTGGGAAGGGGGCCGCGCGGAACAGGACGGGACGGCCGCGGCGCCTGCTCATGGCGGCGCACAGCTCGGTGTAGAGGTCGCCGGGTTCCGCCGGCGCCGGGAGCCTCAGCTCGGTCACCAACTCGCCGCACAGACGGCGCATTTCCTTGCCGATGTTCACAGTCATCCCTCGGATCACGACTCCGGCCGCTTGACGCTCTCCAGAAGCATGTCCAGCCACTCGGCGACCTTGTCCCGGTGCTGGTCGGAGGGCAACTGGGCGGCCCGCCAGGCGATTCCGCGGACACCGTGGTCCTGCAGCAGCCGCTCCAGCGGATCTCCGGCCGCCTTCGCCGCCGCGCGCTCACGGTCGGCGAGCCGCTGGAGAAGTTCCTGTTCCGAGCGTTGCAGCGCGCCCGCGAGCGCCTCGGGATCCGCCGCGGTGAGGAAACCCGCGTGCACTTTGAAGAAGCGCTGGATGGCGTCGCAGTGCTCCATCGTGGGACGCCGGTCGCCGTTGATGAGGGCGCCCGCCTGCTGGCGCGACATACCGGCGCCGTCGGCGATCTCCTGCTGCGTGTACTTGCGGCCGTTCGACTTGAGCCGGGTACGGCGCAACAGGCCCAGCCGTTGCAGGAAACGGGCCTGGAGATCGGGTTCCCCGGCGCTCTGCCCGCTCAGCAGGGCCTTGACGACGCTCTCCGGAACACCGGACGCGACGGAGAGCCGCCCGGTGTGGAAGACCTCGCCGTGCGCGACACCGAGCCGGTCCGCGAGTGCGGTGACCCGGGCCACGACGGCGGACAGCAGAACCGTCGCCGTGGCGTCCGGAACCTCGTAGCCATCCGTCACCGACAGGTCTCCTACCGTTACCGTCTTCTGGTTCTTTGTTGCCGTGAACTGCCCGGAGAGAGTAGCGGGTTGTTCGAACTGACATCCAGCTCTCGCCACAACTGTGGCCAGATTCAGCCGTCAACAGGCATGAAATGCCACGATAGTTGACACGGCTCCCGGGAGGGCAGCAGGATCAGGGCGCCGCGTGAAGGCCGCATAGCAAGAGGGGTGACCTCCCGATGGCATTTCAGGCAGGAGGGCAGCGGCCGGCGCCGCGGCCCGTCCCAGAGGGGCCCGAGGCACAGGCGTATCTACGGGACTACGCCCGGCTCTTGGACACCGTGACCTTTCCGTCCGTCGTCCTCGACCACCGCTGGGACGTGGTGCTCGCCAACTCCGCGTTCGGGGCGCTCTTCGGTGCCGTGGGCTCGCATCCCACGGCCATGCCCGGCGACAACTTCCTCCGCTTCGTGCTCTTCCACCCGGACGCGGGCACGGTCCTCGGGGCGCACGAGTCGAGCTGGTGCCTGCCGATGCTCGCGCACTTCGCCGCCGCCGTGGAACGCCACGCCCAGGACCGCGGGCTCCAGGCCATCCGGCGGGACATCGCCCAGGACCCGATCATGGAGGCCGCCTACCGGCAGGGCCTGCCGCACTGGATCAGGGCCGTCGGCGAGGAGGCCGTCCAGCACGACGGGGCCGTACGGCCGCTGCTCCACCCCGACCCGCGCTGGGGCGCCACCGAGTGCCGCATCGTGGCGGAGACCCCCAAGTCCCTTGAGGACATGGGCTATACGAAGCTCACGCTGGTGCTGCGGGAGGCGCCCCGCCCGGCGGACGCCCCGCGCGCACACCGCCGCCCACGGCGCTCGGCGAGCCACCTGAGTGTGGTGCCGGCCCCGCAGACGTAAGAAGACGGACCCGGCCCCGGAACCGTCGGCGTGCAGGTCGCCGACGGCGCCGGGGGCGTCGTCCGCGTTCACCGGACCGGGGCCCGGCGGTAGGTGCCCTACAGGTCGAGGACGAGCCGGGGGCCACGGCACCGGGACACACAGATGAGCATCGTCTCGCCCGCCTCCCGTTCCTCGTCCGAGAGCACCGAGTCCCGGTGGTCCGGGGTGCCTTCGAGCACGTCCGTCTCACAGGTGCCGCAGGTGCCCTCGGTACAGGAGAAGAGCACCTCGACCCCGGCGCCCCGCACGGCGTCCAGCACGGACACCTCGGCCGGCACGGTCAGCGTACGACCGGTGCGCTCCAGCACGACCTCGAACTCGCTGTCCGTACCGCCCTGTTGGGCCTTGGGCGTGAACCGCTCGACATGCAGCGCGCCGGCCGGGCAGACCGACTCCACCGCGTCGAGCAGGGCACCGGGACCGCAGCAGTAGACAAGGGTGCCCTCCGGCAGCCGTCCGACCGCCGAATCCAGCTCCAGGAGACCGGTCTCGTCCTGCGGAGCGAACGTGACCCTGTCCCCGTACCGCGCCAACTCCGAAGTGAACGCCATGGATTCACGGGTGCGCCCGCCGTAGAGCAGCGTCCACTCGGCGCCCGCGGCCTCGGCGGCGGCGAGCATCGGCAGGATGGGCGTGATGCCGATGCCGCCCGCCACGAAGCGGTAGCGCGGCGCGGGTTCGAGGGCGAAGTGGTTCCGGGGACCGCGTACCCGCACCTTGTCGCCCAGCCCCAACTGCCCGTGCACATACGCCGATCCGCCGCGCCCCGCCGGCTCGCGCAGCACCGCGATCCGCCAAGCCGACCGGTCGGCCGGGTCGCCGCACAGCGAGTACTGCCGCTCCAGCCCCGGCCCGAGCACGACATCGACATGCGCGCCGGGCTCCCAGCCCGGCAGTTCCTCGCCCAGCGGATGGCGCAGGGTGAGCGCCAGTACCCCTTCGGCGGCCGACTCCCGCCGCTCGACGACGAGTTCGGCCTCGTACACATTCATGAGCTGATTCCTTCTGGCTGGTCTGCCTGCGGCTGATGTCCCTGCGGGTGGGCGAGCATCCACTCCCACATCTCGATGGGGTCCTGCGAGCTGTGCTCACGGCCGCAGTGACAGGTGCCGTGCAGGACGTCCGTGCCCGGCAGCCAGTCGACGCGGTAGACCTCGCCCGTCGGGCCGCCGCTCACAGGGCCTTCTCCACGGGCTTGTCGCCCTCCTCGGCCAGCCGGGCGAGGATACGGCGCGCGGCGAGACCACCGGTGTCGATGTTGATGCTCAGCTCCTGGTACCCGGCCCGTTCCGAACCCAGCGTCCGCTGAAGGAGGTTGAGCGCGTCGACATCCTGCATGACCACCGTGTGGTTGTTGCCCCGCAGGAACTCGGTGACCTCCTCGTCGTCCGTGGCCCAGTCCCGCGACACCATCCAGAAGTCGTACACCTTGCCGTCCGCCGACGGTGTGATCGCGTACGTGATCTCGGTGTGGAAGCCGTTCGGGTCGCTGCCGTCGGCCTCGGGCAGCACACCCACCGGCGCGATCCGGCTGTGCAGCAGATACAGGCACGGCGCGTGGTACTCGATGTCCTGCCAGCGCGTGATCCGGCCGTCGATGCCGGTCGACCTGGCGTAGAACGGCGGGCACTCGGCGTCGTCCATGTGCCGGCTCACCCGTACGATCCCGGCGCCCTCGTCGACCTCCGTGGTGATCGGTGTCTCCGCGACCTCGGGGGTGCCGATGTAGCCGCCGTGCAGATAGGTCTCGTGGGAGAGGTCGAGGAGGTTGTCGACGAGGAGTCCGTAGTCGGCGTCGATCGGCTCCATGCCCCTGACGGTGACCCAGCCGGGGGAGTCGAGGTGCCGGGCGCGCGGAATGGTGTCGGCGTCGGCGAGGGCCGGGTCGCCGATCCACACCCAGATCAGGGCGTCCTGCTCGACGACGGGGTAGGAGGCGACGCGGGCGGTGCGGGGTATGCGCTTCTGCCCCGGCACGTACACGCACGTACCCGTGGTGTCGTAGGTGAAGCCGTGGTAACCGCACACGATCCGGTCGCCGTCGAGTCCGCTCTCGGAGAGCGGGTAGCGGCGGTGCACACAGCGGTCGGCGAGCGCGACGGGCGTCCCCTCACCCTCGGTGCGGTACAGGACGATCGGCTCACCGAGGATCGTGCGGCCGAGCAACTCCCGCCCCACCTCGTGGCTGTAGGCGGCGACGTACCACTGGTTCCGGGCGAAGGCGGTGGTGTGAGGCATTGCGGGCGGCTCCCGTCTCTGATGGTGGTGGCATCGTCGGGGAGGGCTTCACCGGGCCGCAACACCACTTCCGCCACACGGAAGGCCGCGGGTGAAGTGCCAGGTCGGAGCAGTGGTACGGGGGTGATCGCGGCGCCTTTCGACGGGAGCGCCCCGGTACGCCCCTGAGCGGGCGTACCGGGGCGCTCCCGTCGGGGTCTCAGCCCTGGCTGCAGTAGTCGACCCAGCGGTGCGAGGAGATGTTGTTGTTGACGCTGGCGCCGAACCCTTCCAGGCCCGCGCCGTAGGTGAAGTGGTACTGGTTGGTCGTGGTGTCGCTCCAGCGGTCGCCCTGGGAGATGCAGGCGTGCGCGCCGCCGGCGTTGGGAGCGGTGTACAGGTCGACCGCGTCGTTGCCGCCGAAGTAGCCGTTGTTCCAGATGTCGGAGGTCAGGTTGCGGCAGCTGCCCCAGTTGTTGGAGTTGCCTTCCCACTTGCACTCATGGCCGCGGCCGTTCGGCTGGGTGAAGACGTGGAGGAAGCCGTCCGCGGAGGCGAGCCGGGCGGTCTTGGTCCCGTGAGAGCCCGCGTCGAGCGCGGTGGCGGTGGAGACCGGGGAGAAGAGGGCGGCGACGGCGGCGGCCGAGGCCGCGACGGTGACGAGACGCTTTACGGACATGGTGATCCTCAATTCGGAGTGAATGGTGTGATTGGTGAGATTGGTGTGATGGATCTGAGTGGTGTGAGCAGGGTGGTGCGACCACGGTTGGGGCCGTGGTGGTCTGTGGGGGAGCGGGCCGGGCTCAGTCGCCGCGTGCGACGATCGCCCGGGCGCGGGGCAGTGCCTCGCGCCTGAGGCGCGCGAGATCGGCCGACTCCCGGGGGTAGCGGCGCCGCAACTCGGCGCGGTACTCGGTGTCCAGCGACTTCGCCACGGACGACAGGCCGCTGGAGACGGCGCAGTTCGCCTCGGCCGAGGCCAGCCGGACCTCCTTGGCGTGCGGCCACGGCGTCCGCGACTGGGTGACCGCGGCACGGGCCTGGGCGGGGCCGGCGTACGTGTATCCCTTGCCGCGCATACAGCGCGCCCACGGTCCGACGGCCGCCAGGTAGCGCTTGTCGTTCGCGACGAGACCGACGCGCATGTTGGCCAGGTTGCCGGTGACCCGGGTGGCCCGGAACCAGCCCTGGAGGTCCGAGTACAGCTCCCGTTGGGCGGCGGCCTGGCAGCCCTCGTCGCTGTGGGTGACCTCCATGCCGCCGGGCAGCCGGGCCGAGAGCCCTTCCGGCCGCGCCCCGTTGAGGGCGGTCACCAGGACGGTCCTGGTGTTCGCCGGCATGGAACGGAAGTACCGCTGGTTGGGGTCGCGCCGGGCCTCGGCCTCCTGGCGGAGCCGCAGATCGGTGCCGTAGCCGTGGGTCTTCGCCCATGCGGGGTCGTCCACGACGTAGGGGAACAGGGACGAGACGTTGCCGGGATCCGCGGGCTCGACCCAGAACTTGTGGCCCTGGTTCTCCATGCACTTCTTGATGAGGAGCTGTTCGGCGAGTCGCAGGGTCTCCCGGGAGGCGCCCTCGGCCCGGTGCGTGCCGGTGCCCGCGGAACCCGGGTTCGCGGAACCGGGGTCCGCCACGGCGCCGCCCGCGCAGCCGGTGGCCGTCGTGGCCAGCAGGCCGGCGGTCAGCAGGGCCAGGGTCCAGCGATGCATGGGGCGCCTCCCGGGGCTCTTCTCGAACGAATGTGTTCTTCGAGCCGTTGACGCCTCACGGGTCACATCCGTATGCCCTCCGACCGAAGAAAACTTTTCCTCCGCCGGGAGTCATACGACGAGGCTGCGAAAGCCGTCCTTTCCGGTCGCGATCACACTCGCCGAACGGTGATATCCAGCCAACCGGCGCCGGTGGGGAGGGGGTCCCGGGCGTCGACGAGGGCGGGGTCAGCAGTCGTTGTGCGCTGTGCGGACCTGGACGGACGACGACGGTCGGCCTCGGCGATCGGATCCGGCCATGGCGACCGGACGCCCGCCCTCCGGTGAACGCGGCCGCCGATATCCTTGCCGTGTTCGGCGGATCGGACGGCACGGCGATCGGGGAGCGATGTTCGAGGTACGCCTGCTCGGTCCGGTCGAGGTGTGGCAGGGCGACCGACGGGCTCCGCTCGGCGGGGTCAGGCCCCTCGCGGTCCTGTCGGCGCTCGTCGTCCACCTCGGCGAAGTGCTCTCCACCGAACGGCTCGTGGACTGCGTCTGGGACGAACAGGCACCGGCCACCGCGGGCGCCCTGGTGGCCACCCATGTCTCCGCCGTGCGCCGCGCACTCGCCAGGGTCACACCGGCCACCGTGGTCCGGACACGGCCGCCGGGCTATGTCGCCGACCTCGAACCCTCCCAGATCGACGCCCGGCGCTTCGAGGCTCTCCTCGCCGAGGGCCGGACCTCGGCCATGGGTGGCCGTCCCGAGGAGGCCGCCGACCTGCTGTCCGAGGCGCTGGGACTGTGGCGCGGGCCGGAGGCCCTGGAAGGGCTCGGCCAGTCGTTCGCCCGGATCGAGGCCGCCCGGCTGGCGGAGCTGCGGCTCATCGCCCAGGAGGAGTCCTTCGCCCTGGGCCTGGAACTGGGCGGCGCGGACCGGATGATCGCCCCTCTGCTCGCGCATGTCGCCGCACACCCCCTGCGGGAGCGGCCACGCGGGCAGTTGATGACCGCGCTGTACCGCGCCGGCCGGGTCTCCGACGCCCTGCGCACCTACCAGGAGGGCCGCGCGATCCTGCGCGAGGAACTGGGCATCGACCCCGGCCCCCAACTGCGGTCACTGCACCAGGCGGTACTGACCGACGACGCGAAACTGGCGGGGACCGCCGGGCCGCGGAGCACGGGCCGGGAGCCCGCGGGGCCGCCGAAGCAGCCGTCCGGCGGCGCCCGGAGCGAGGCGGGCACCGCGAGCGAGGCGGGCACCCGGAACACGGCCGGCCCCGCATTGAGGCCCGCGCCGTCCCATCTCCCCCCGGACATCGCCGACTTCGTGGGCCGCTGCGAACAGATCGGCTGGGCCTCCTCGTTGCTCGGCAAGGCCGACGAGGCCGGCCGCACCGCCTCACCGATCGGGGTGCTCTCCGGCCGGTCCGGCACGGGCAAGACCGCGCTCGCCGTGCATGTCGGCCACCGGCTGGCCGCACTCTTCCCGGACGGCCGCCTGTTCGTGGACCTGCGCGCGGGGGACACCGCTCCGCTGCAACCCGCCGACGCCCTCGCCAGACTGCTGCGCGCCATGGGCGCCGACCCGGAGACCCTGCCGACCTCCGTCGAGGAACTGACGGGCCTGTACCGCACGTACATCGGGCCCCGGCGCGTCCTGCTGATCCTGGACAACGCGGCGGGCGAGGCGCATGTACGGCCGCTGCTGCCGCCCGGACCCGGCTGCGCGGTACTCGTCACGAGCCGGCGCCGGCTGGTGGCGCTGGAGGGCGCCGCGCATCTGGACCTGGCCGTGCCCGGCGAGGCGGAGGCGCTCGAACTGCTGCGCCGCGTCGCCGGCCCACAACGCACGGAGGCCGAGCCGGCGGGGGCCGCCGAGATCGTCTCGCTGTGCGGGCGGCTGCCGCTGGCGGTGCGCATCGCCGGGGCCAGGCTGGCGGCCCGCCCGCACTGGGCGCCCGGCCGGCTCGCCCGGCGACTGCGCGACGAACGCGGCCGGCTCAACGAACTGCGCGCCGGGGACCTGGAGTTGCGCACCAGCCTGGAACTCGGGTACGCCGACCTGGATCTGCCCGAGCGCCGGGCGCTGCGCCGGCTGGCCCTGCTCGAACTGCCGGACTTCGCGTCCTGGATCGCCGCCCCGCTGCTCGACATCGGCACGCTGGAGGCCGAGGAGGCGGTGGAGCGGCTGGTGGACTGCCACTTCATCGACGTGATAGGCGTCGACGACACGGGCCGCACCCGCTACCGCATCCACGACCTGGCCCGCGAACACGCCCGCGAACGCTGTCTGTCCGAGGAGAGCGCCGAGGAACGCACGGCGGCCGTGCTGCGACTGGTCGCCTCCTGGCTGGGGCTGGCCAGGAAGGCCGCCGCCCGGGGCCCGGGCGCGGCCGGCCGGTACTTCCCCGAGCCGGCCGCCGTACGGCCCCTCGACGCGGAGACCGAGGAGGAGCTGCTCAAGAACCCCGCGTCCTGGTTCGCCGCCGAACAGGCCTGTCTGCTCGCGGCGGTGGAGTACTGCGCGGACAACGGCATGGACCGCGCCGCCCGCGACCTGGCCGGGGCGCTGATCGCGAGTTCGGCCGCGCTGTACAACCAGTTCGACGCCTGGTCCCGGTCGCACGCCGCGGCCATGGCCGCCGTACGCCGCAGCGGGGACGGCGAGGGCGAGGCCTGGCTGCTCGCCGGCCTGGGCCAACTCCGCTACGAACAGGACGAGTTCGAGGAGTCGTACGCCTACTTCGCCCAGGCCCTGCGCCTGTTCGAGGCGCGTGGCGACGTGCCCGGGGGCGCCGCCCTTGCGCTCGCCGGGATGGGCACGGCCCGTCGTGAACAGGGCGGGTACACCGAGGCGTTGGAGCTGCTGAACGCCGCGCTCGAACGGTACGGGGAGCCGGCCGAGCGGGGCGCACGGGCGCGGGTGCTGTACGGCATCGGTCATGTGCACCGGGAACAGGGGCGCGGCGCGCGGGCCCGGCAGGTGCTCTCCGAGGCGCTGGAGCTGTACCGCGCG
>NZ_LIQQ01000186.1 GCF_001418565.1 Streptomyces graminilatus
TGCAGATACGCCCCCACACTCCCCGCATCCAGCACGGAAAGCCCCGCCGCGAGCAACGCCCCGCTCAACCCCGACAGCACATCCCCACTCCCAGCAGTGGCCAGCCACCCCGTACCGGTCGCATTGACCCGCACGACACCCCCCGCCGCCCCGGCAACCAGCGTGGTAGACCCCTTGAGCAGCACAGTCGCCCGATACCGAGAGGCAAGCTCCCGCACGGCCGCCAACCGCGCCCCTTCCACCTCCGCCCGCCCCACACCAAGCAGCGCGGCAGCCTCCCCGGCATGCGGAGTCATCAACGTCGGCGCGGAACGCCCCCGCACCGCGCCCCGGTCCGCCAACCGCAACCCGTCCGCGTCGATCAGCACGGGTACGTCCGCCTCCACCACCTCGGCGACGGCAGCGGCGTCATCCCCAACCCCGGGCCCCACAACCCACGCCTGCACACGCCCCGCCTTGTGCGGCCCCTGATCGGACACGAGCGCCTCGGGAAAGCGGGCGATCACCGCATCAGCAGCCGGCCCCACGTACCGCACGGCCCCTGCCCCACCCCGCAGCGCACCCGCGACAGCCAGCACGGCGGCCCCCGGATACCGTGCCGACCCGGCCGCGATCCCGACGACGCCCCGCCGGTACTTGTCGCTCTCGACACCGGGCACAGGCAACAGCCGTGCGACGTCAGCGTGTTGCAGGGCCTCAAGCTCGGCCGCCCCGGGAAGCACCGCCCCAAGCCCAATATCAACGAGCCGCACGGTCCCGGCGTACTCGCGCGCCGGGTCGACGAACAGCCCCGGCTTATGGGTCCCGAAGGTCACGGTGAGATCGGCACGGAGGGCCTCCCCGTGCACCTCACCGCTGTCGGCGTCGACCCCGCTGGGCAGATCGACGGCGACCACAGGAACTCCGGCCTCCCGCACCGCCTCGACCACCGGCAGCGCATCGGCCCGGAGCCCACCCCGCCCCCCGATCCCGACAATGCCGTCGACAACGAGGTCGGCGCGCCGGACAACCGCACCGGCGCCCTCGGCACACGTCACCGCCCCGCCCGCTCCCCTCAACGCCGCAAGCCCTCCGGCATGGGTGCGCTCGGGCACCAGGAGCACCGCGGTGACACCCGCTCCACGCCGGGCGAGCCGGGCCCCGGCATACAGCGCGTCGCCCCCGTTGTCACCGCTGCCGACCAGCAGAACAACCCGGCTGCCGTACACGCGCCCCATCAACTGCCCGCAGGCGACGGCGAGTCCGGCCGCCGCGCGCTGCATGAGCGCACCCTCCGGCAACCGCGCCATCAGCTCACGCTCAGCCGCCCGTACCGTCTCCACGCTGTACGCAGTTCGCATACCCCGAGTCTCCCGCACACCCCACGAACGGGCCCACAGCACACGGCGCGCGCCAACGCCAATAGAGAGGCCCTACCCCTCCGCGATCACCACGGCCGAGGCCACCCCGGCATCATGGCTGAGGGACACATGCCACGACTGCACCCCGAGTTCCTCAGCACGCGCGGCGACAGTCCCCGAGACCCGCAGCCAGGGCCTCCCACTGTCCTCGACGCAGACCTCGGCGTCCGTCCAGAGCAGACCGGCCGGCGCACCCAGCGCCTTGGCGATGGCTTCCTTCGCGGCGAACCGCGCGGCAAGGGAGGCGACACCGCGCCGCTCACCACTGGGCAACAGCAACTCGCTCTCCAAAAAGAGCCGTTGGGCCAACCCGGGTGTCCGCTCCAGCGAGGCCCCGAACCGCTCGATCTCCGCGACGTCGATCCCGACTCCGATGATGCTCATGCGGAGCACCTTATGGTGTCCCGGTCGACGATCCCGTGCCGTGGGGCACAACTCAGGGAGCGGGCGACGGACCCTACGATCCGTGCGACGGCCCTGGACGTGGATCCACGGTGAACTCCCCAGTGAACGCATCGGTCCCCTGGGCAACGGTGACGGCCTGTTCGAGGAGGCGTGTGAGCGTACCCGCGTCGGTGCACAGGTTGAGGGGCCGGAAGAAGTGCTTGGAGACGGCGATTCCACGGGCGTCCAGCACACGCAGGATTGCTGCGGCCCAGGCGGAGAGATACCCCGCGGCGAACCCTGCGGCCCACGGCTCAGGGTCCGCCTCCATCGTGCCGCGCACCCGGGCCATGTCCTCAAGGGGAAGAACCCCGCGCTGTCTGAGGTCCTCCAACCCGAACACGAAGTCGCCGGCCACCTTGTCTGCGGGGATGCCCAACCCGAGGCACGTCGTCGTGAACCGATAGAGGTCGAGCAACTCCGACGGCTCATCGCCTTGAGCGCCGTCCGCCTGAGGACCATTCATCGGTCAGTCCTGTTCGTGAGGGCTCGGCACAGCATCCGGGTCATCGGCAAACAGGTCCTCCGCACGCACGACCGTCCGGGAGCGCTCCAGCCAGGTGTCGATCCGGTCGAGGTCGGCGCAGGTGGTGATGCGCTCGTGCACGTCTGCAGGAACGGCGATGCCGCGCACCTCCAGGACCAGCAGGATCCCCTTGGCCTCCCCCTCGGCCTTGCCCTTGGCCTGACCTTCGAAATAGGCGGTCTCCCGAACTGTCCCCCGGCCCGGGAAGTAGCTGACGAACGACATGATGTCCTTCCATTTCTTTCCGGCTGGTGTCTTACCCAGGGTGACTTCCAGGAAGTCGAAGAAGTACTCGGCGGTGTCGGGATCGGTTTGCCGCAGTTCCTGAAGCACGGTACCGATTGCCTCCAGTATGGCGTCGCCGTCGCTGCTGCGGGCGTGTGCCAGGGCGGAGAGCACGGCCAGCGGGAGGTTCTTGGCCACGGTCCTGACATCCGTGATCACGGGCAGGTTGTCCGGCCCGGCGACCAGCGGATACACCCGCATAGCTGTCCAACCGCTCGTGCCGCATTCGAAGGGACCGGCGGCCCACTTGGCCGTGGCCTGGTCCTGACAGACGACGAGCAGCAGCACAGGCAGTTCGTACTTGGCCTGGAGGTAGCTGACGTAATACGCCCAGCTCCGCTCCTTACCCGGCACTCTGGCCGACTGCGACTCGATCGCGAGCAGAAAATCCTCACCGTCGGACGGACCGATGCGCAGGACGGTGTCCACGCGCCGTTCCAGCGGCCTGGCCTCCGTCACGTCCGTGGTGACGGCGTCCACGGTCGCCTTCGCGGACAACGGGACTCCCAGCACCCCGAACACGGGAGCCAGGATCTCGGGCCGCTCCTGAAAGATGCGGTGCAGACCCTCATGAGCTGACGTAACCATGTGCGCAACCTTGACTGAGCAGAGGGAGAGATTTCGAGGAATTCGCGATGCGTTCGCTCTTTCGAGTTACGCATAAACGTTCACGCCGCCGACTTCAGCTCGCACCACACGAATTTCCCCCGGTTCCCGAACCGGCTGAGCGGCTGCCACCCCCAGAGGTCGGAACAGGCCACCACCATCCCCAGCCCGCGCCCGTCCTCCGCCTCACCGACCTGCCCCAACTTCCGGGGCGGCTGCGGCGGTCGGGGATCGGCGTCCCACGCTCCAATACGCAGTACGCCGGCGGACCAGCGGATGCGCAGGGCTGCGGGCCCCTTGGTGTGCCGTACGGCGTTGGACATCAACTCCGTGGCGAGGAGTTCGGCGACATCGACGAGGCCGATCAGTCCGTGCACGGTGAGGATCAGCCGAAGGGTGCGGCGGCTGACGGTGACGGCGCGGGGGTCGTTGGGGACGTAGAAGGAGTACTCCCAGGAATCGGGCTCGGAGGTGAACTCGGGTTCGGCATCGACAATTTCAGGCATGCGTCAACTCCCGTTGGGTGGTGGGGGGTTGCGGTCGGCGGGGCGGTGGCATGCCGCAGCCGTCTTGGCAGGACGGTGTGGTGCGCTTCCGGAGGATCCCGGCGTTCCACAGAGTGTGCGTCGCGTCACCGACGGTACGTCTAACTTGTAATCCCGAGCAAGCCGATCGCGTAATCTGACCCCGAACGGGCGGCACCGGCCGGAGTGTTGAACAAGGAGCGATGGATGGTCCTGAGGCGCGAGCCCTCGGCGCGTCAACTGCGACTGGGAGTCGAGTTGCGCAGACTCCGCGAGGCGGCAGGACTCTCGGCCGTCGAGGCAGCAGCCCTGCTGGGGGTGAATCGCGTCCAGATGAGCCACATCGAAACCGGACTCGCGGGCGTGAGCGAGCAACGACTCCGCCGCCTGGCATCCCACTACGCCTGCACGGACGAGGAGTTCATCGACGCCCTGGTCGCGATGGCCACCGACCGGACGCACGGGTGGTGGGAGGAGTACAGGGGGCTGCTGCCCGCGCCGTTCATGAACCTGGCCGAGCTGGATCATCACGCTCGATTTCAACGCAACGTGGCCATCCTGTTCGTACCGGGCCTGCTGCAGACAGAGGACTACGCCCGTGCCGTGTACTCCAACAGGATCCCTGAACTTACGGAAGACGAACTTGAATTGCGCGTACGCCACCGCATGGCGCGCCGCGTGATCGTAGAGGGCTCATCACCCATTCCCTTCGAGGCAGTGATCCACGAAGCGGCACTGCGGATGATGGTCAGCGACCGCGCCGCGTCACGAGCCCAGCTCGCGCTCATCCTGGAACTCTCCGAAGCAGCTCACATCACCGTGCGCGTCATCCCATTCGCGTTGGAGGGCTTCTCCCTGGGCGGCAGCACGATGGCATACGTCGGCGGCAGCGTGGCCAAACTGGACACTGTGATCCGCGACGGCCCCGCCGGTACGGCCTATGTCGATGCAGAAGCACAACTCGACACATACCGAGCGCGCTTCCAGAAGGTGAAAGCTGTTGCACTCACACCTGAGCAGTCGCGTGACTTCATCTACAAGCTGGCGAAAGAGCTGTGAGGCGACTCATGACCACCCCCGACAGATGGCGAAAGTCGTCCTACTCCGACGGCGGCGACGGCGACGACTGCGTGGAGATCGCAGCCTCCCCCACCCACATAGCCATCCGAGACTCCAAGGCCCCAGCTACCCGCACCCTAACCTTCCCCCCCTCCGCCTACACCCCCTTCGTCGACTCCCTCAAGTCACCGTAGGTGCCCAGGCGTGCACGCCAAAGGCCCCGCCGCTCGAAAGCGACGGGGCCTTTGGTACTGCACTGCACTGCTGGGCACTGCATAACATGGGAATTGTGGAGATGGCGGGAATCGAACCCGCGTCCAACGGTGCGGAATCAGGGCTTCTCCGTGTGCAGTTCGCTGTGCTTTTCTTGGCCCCGGCAATCACGCGAACAAGTCGCCGACGGGCCCAGTCACTGTTAGATTTCCCTCTTCACCCCGTGACCGGGATCAAGGTTTAGTCCCCTAGCTGATGCCAGGATCCGGGTCGGGAACACTCCCGGGCTGACACTCCCATTAGTGCGGAGCAGGCTCGTCGCTACCTGAAATCAGGCGGCGAGGGAGAACTGCTGCGCGGGAGAATCGCTGTTGGAATTGGCGATTATTTTTTTCGGCCTGTGGTTTACGAGATCATGGCCGCTTCCTCGACACGCTTCACCTGCTTCGACATCCGCTGTCGAAACCGATCATCCCCATGTTGTTTTTTCAATCCCCTCCGAAGAGGAGTCCCTCCGGGGAGGGGGGTGCACCCTCGGTGAGGTGCGTTGCCATCGTACGTGACCAACACGCGCGCGTGCCACCAATATTCCGCGCGCCCGGTCGCGCCACGGGCCGGGCAGCCGATTCAGGCCGCCTCCGCCGCTACGCGTGCTGCTGCTTGCGCCGCACCGCCGAGACCGCCCGGTCCGTCTCACGACGGTCCTGCTTCTCCCGCAGCGTCTGCCGCTTGTCGTACTCCTTCTTGCCTCGCGCCAGCGCGATCTCGATCTTCGCCCGGCCGTCCTTGAAGTACAGGGCGAGAGGCACGATCGCGAGCCCCGACTCCCCCGACTTCGACTCCAGCTTGTCGATCTCCGCGCGGTGCAGCAGCAGCTTCCGCTTGCGCCGCGCGCTGTGGTTGGTCCAGGTGCCCTGGCTGTACTCCGGCACATGCACGTTGTGCAGCCACGCCTCGTTGCCGTCGAGCTGCACGAAGCCGTCGACGAGCGAGGCCCGCCCCTGACGCAGCGACTTCACCTCGGTACCGGTGAGGACCAGACCGGCCTCATAGGTGTCGATGATGGCGTAGTCGTGGCGCGCCTTCTTGTTCTGGGCGATCAGCTTGCGCCCTTTTTCCTTAGCCATAGTGCCGCCATTTTCGCACTACGAGGCCACCAGAAGGAAAGCCGATTACCAGGAGGCCACGAAAAGGTACTACGGCGTATCGCCCAGGCCGCTCAGGACCGTCTCCGCCTGCTTCAGTGCCCCCGCTCCCTGGCCCGCGTCGAGGTCGGGCGTGAGGCCCACGCCGTCGACGCCGTGCCCCGACGGGGTGCGGTAGTGGCCGACGGTCAGCTCGGCGACGGAGCCGTCGGGCAGCCGGCTCGGCATCTGCACAGAACCCTTGCCGAAGGTCCTGGAGCCCACGACGACCGCCCGGCCACGGTCCTGGAGGGCGCCGGTGAGCAGCTCGGCCGCGCTCATCGTGCCGCCGTCGACGAGCGCGACCAGCGGCCTGGTGGTGTCGCCGCCCGGATCCGCGTGCAGGGCGCGCTGCTCGCCGTTGACGTCGTACGTGGCGACGAGGCCGCCGTCGAGGAAGGCGGAGGCGGCGGTGACGGCCTCGGTGACCAGCCCGCCGGAGTTGCCGCGCAGGTCGAGGATGATCCCGGCACCGGCCGGGGCCGTCCGGACCGCGCCGCGCACCACGGCGCCGACGCCCTTGGTGAAGGCGGCGACCCGGATGACGGTGACCTCGCTCTCGGCGACCCGCCGGACGGTCGCGGGGTCCGTGGAGAGCTGTGCCCGGCGTACGGTCTCGCTCCACGCGCGCGTGCCGCGTTCCAGCCCGAGCCGGACGGTCGTACCGGCGGCGGCGTCCTGGGCGTCGCCGCGCAGTAAGGAGACGACCTCGGTGACCGGCCGCCCGTCGACCGACCTGCCGTCCACGGTCCGCAACCGGTCCCCGCCGCGGATCCCGGCGACGGCCGCGGGCGACCCGGGCCGCACCCTGGCGACCTCGATACGGCCGTCCCGCTCGCGCCGCGCCGACAGCCCGACGCCCGTGTACCGGCCGTCGAGGGCCTCCTCCAGCTCCTCGTAGTCCTCCGGGGAGTACACCGCTCCCCAGCGGTCACCGCTGCGGCTCACGGCACGCTCGGCGGCCTCCAGCGGCGACTTGCCGTGGGCCATGGCCTCGGCAGCGGCGGCAGCGACGGCCTCGCGGTGGCCGGCGGGGGTGGTGGAG
>NZ_LIQQ01000187.1 GCF_001418565.1 Streptomyces graminilatus
CGTCCCGCCCCAGGTCACCCTCCCCGACCGGGGCATCTACGACACGGCGACCGCGTCCTCATGGACCGACGGCTTCCTCACCGGCAACGGCGAGTACGGCGCCCTTCTGTACGGGGCGCCCGCGCTGGAGAAGGTCATCTTCAACCACCAGCGGTTCGTGCTGCCCAACGGCACCCGCGACACAGCGCCACCGGTGATCTCCGGCCGACTGGACTCCGTACGGGACAAGGCGCTGGCCGGTGACTACTCCGGGGCGCAGTCGACGTTCGCCTCCGGCTGGAGCCTGAAGTGGACCCAGACGTACCACCCCGGCTACGAGCTCCAGCTCAGCACCCCCGGCATGACCACGGTCAACGACTACGCCCGCATCACCGACTTCCGCACCGGCGAGGTCACCCACACCTGGACCGACCAGGCCGGTACCTGGAAGCGGCACGCCTTCGCCTCCCGCGCCGACAAGGTCGTCGTCCACGAACTGCTGCCCGCGACGGGCCGCACCGTCGACACCACCCTCAGCGTCAACACCGCGCTGGAGGGCACCCCGTCGAGCGTCACCTTCGCCACGACGGCCACGGTGAGCGGCGGAGACGGCTACCTGAACCTGCGCGGCACCTACCCCGCCGGACAGGGCGCGTTCGGCTACGAGGGTGTCACCCGGGTCGTCGTATCGGGACCCGGCGCCTCGGTGACCGTCAGCGGCTCGACCCTGGTCGTGGCCCGCGCCACCAAGGTGCTGCTGCTGACCAAGCTGGGCCGGTACGAGACCTCCACCGGCTGGGACCCCAAGCCGCTGCACAGCGCGCTGGCCGCCCTCACCGCGGACTACGCCACCCTGCTGTCCCGCCACAGCACCCCGCACTCGGCGCTGTACGACCGCTCCAGCCTGGACCTCGACGTCTCCGCGGCCGACCGGCGATTGTCCACCAGTGAGCTGATCGCACGTCAGAACAACGACAGGTCGGTCATCGACCCGGCCCTGCTGGAACGCCTCTACGACTCCGGCCGCTACTTCTTCGTCAGCTCCAGCGGGATCCTGCCACCCCGGCTGACCGGCATCTGGACCGGCACCTGGAACGGTGCCTGGGCGGACGACTTCACCACCGACGCCAACGTCAACTTCCAGGTCGCGGGCGGCAACATCCTCGACCTCACCGACGCCATGCAGGGCTACTTCGACCTCGTACTGGGGCAACTCGCCGACTGGCGCACCAACGCCCGGAACATCTACGGCACGCGCGGCTTCCTCGCCCCCATCCGTACCGACGGCGAATCCGGCCACATGCTCCACTTCGACGGAGGCTTCGCCGGTCAGACCTGGACCGGCGGCGCCGACTGGCTGCTCTACCCGCTCCTGGAGTACTACCAGGTCACCGGTGACGCGGCCTTCCTGAAGAACAGGCTCGGCCCCGCCCTGATGGAACTCGCCCTGTTCTACGAGGACTTCCTCACCCGCACCGACGCCGACGGCAAGGTCGTCTTCGTACCGTGCTTCTCGGTGGAGAACAAACCCGGCAACACCAACCAGTTCCTGTCGGTCAACGCGACCGGGGAGATCGCCGCCGGCCGGCACGCCCTCGAAGCGGCCATCGACGCGGCGAACACCCTGGGCGTCGAGCAGGGCAGCGGACAGGGCGTGGCGCGCTGGACGGCGCTGCTGGCCAAAATGCCCGCACACCGTGTCAACGGCGACGGAGCCCTGGCGGAATGGGCCTGGCCCAGCCTCACCGACCACTACAACAACAACCACGCCCAGCACATGTACGGCGCCTGGCCCCTCCACGAGATCAACCCCGAGGACGAGCCGGACCTGGTGCTGCGCGCCCGCAAGGCCCTCGACCTGCGCGGCGACGAGACCAAGGCCGCCCACGGCGCCATTCACCGGACCTTCGCCCGGGCCCGCCTCAAGGACGGCGCCGGTGTCTACGGCAACATCAGGAAAATCGTCGGCAACAACATGGTCTTCAGGTCGCTGATGACCTCCCACAACCCCAACCTGACGACCTACAACGCGGACGCGGCCAACGCCCTGCCCGCGATGCTCTCCGAGGTACTGCTCTACACCCGCCCAGGCATCCTCGAACTGCTGCCCGCCCTGCCCGACCAGCTCGCCAAGGGCACCATCAAGGGCGTACTGGGCCGCAACCGGATCCGGATCGAGAGCCTGGCCTGGGATCTCGCGGGGCGCACGGCGACCGTCGTCCTGACCTCGGCCGTCACCCAGGACATCACCCTGATCTCCCGTCGCGGCATGACATCGGTGACCACGGCGGCGACAGTCGCCCCGTCGTCATTGGGCGGTCACGCCCGGGTCGTGTCCCTGACCGCGGGAACCCGGACGACCGTCACCATCGGCCTGCTCACCGGCGCCTTCCGCCTGGTGAACCGCAGAAGCGGCAAGGTGCTGGACCTCAAGGACGGTTCGACCGCCTCCGGGGCCACGGCGATCCTGTGGCCGTGGAACGGCGGCACCAACCAGCAGTGGCGCTTCCTGCCGAACCACGACGGGTCCTTCCGTCTGGCGAGCGTCAGGAGCGGAAAGGTCCTGGAGTCACCGGGAGGATCGACCGCCAAGGGGCAGGTCCTCGACCAGTGGACGGACGACTCGGCGTCTCACCAGTGGTGGAAGCTCGTCCCCACGAGCGGCGGCCACTACCGCCTCGTCAATGCCAGGAGCGGCCTGTGCGCGGACGCGGAGAACGGCGCCACGGCTGACGGCACCCGAGTCATCCAGTGGTCCACCGACGGCGGCTCGAACCAGGAGTGGCAGATCGTGGCGGTGTGAGCCACGGGTGCCGCGCGGGCACCCGGTCACCCGGCCGACGAGCGGCGGTCCGTGCCCCCCGTCGTCGAGAACACCGACGCGGCGCCTCCGGAGTACAGGAGGCGCCGCGCTGTGACTCCGCGCTCGCGAGGTCAGGGCGGCCCGGCCGCGCTGCCGGTCAGGCAGGATCGGCAGCGGTGGCCGGTCGGCGGGAGAGCGCGTCGGATGCCTTGGCCGTGGCCCAGAGGGACACGGCGAGGGTGAGGGTGAGGGCCGCGCCCGCGGCGAACACGCCGGCCGACGGCTCGGCGTCCGGGACACCGGCTTCCGTACGGGCGGAACCCGTGAGGAAGGGGACCACCACGAGGACGGCCAGGCCCAGGACGATCTCGCCCCAGACGACCTTGGGGAAGTGCCGCAGCGTCAGGAGGAAGAGTGACGTGGTCTCGCCCGCGCGGCGGGCCTGGGCCATGCGCGGCATCAGCCAGAACTGGTTGAAGGCGCCCGCGGTGACCAGCCCCAGGACGAGGACGAGCTTCACCAGCAGGGCGATGCCGTAACCGGTGGTCCACAACTGGCTGATCGAGCCGACGTGTTCCCAGCTCATCCACAGGCCCGAGACGACGACGGCGGCGACGCAGACCATCGCGACGAAGCTGAAGCGGCGCCACATGTCGGCCCAGACCAGACCCGCGTCGGAGCTCAAGTGCCGGCGGGTACCGGCGAGGACGCTCAGCAGGACCAGACCGCCGAGCCACACCGTGCCACTGATGATGTGGACCTGGGTGAAGGCCCGGTCGAGGAGGTCGGCAGCCCTCTCCGGGGCGGTGGCCGGGACCGAGGGGATCAGTGTCACCGCGAGTGCGAGGGGCAGGGCGGTGAGGGCGATCGCGTCGAGTCTTCGCCGGGCGCCGGGGGCGAACAGGGTCATGAGGACGGCCGCGGTGACGAGCAGGACGATGTTCTGCACCAGGAAGATGGTGCCCTGCGCGATCCAGTCGCCCTTGTCGGCCGGGGCCCGCAGGAACTGCCATATCCGGTGCGGGGCGAGCGCGTCGCCGAACGGCATGCCTTCGCCTGACCGGGCCACACGCGCGGCGAGTTGGAGGTATCCGGCCACCAGCAGCACCACGCCGGACCATGCGAGGAAGCTCGCAGACCGACGGCGCAGCACGGCGACGTCGTCGGCCGGGTCGGAAGATCCCATGACGGAGGGGCGAACAGTGGTGGCGTAGGTGACAAGACCGCCGATGGCGCCGGTCAGGCCGATGAAGTAGCCCGTCTTGGTCATGGCCCGCCAGGATGTGGGCAGGGTGTATCCGGCCGTCTCCGCGGCCAGCAGCAGTGCACTCATAAGGTGAGGCTAACCTAAGTTTAGAGTAAAATCGCACAGCTGGTGGGCGTGGTCGCGTATGAATTCCGGCTCAGGACAAGGGTGGGTGGCCCCGTCGGGCGACGGGGCCACCCGGGGGCCTACTTCTGCCGGGCGAGCCAGTCGGCGAACGTGGTCTCGGCGATGTGCGCGTCGGGACCCGGCAGGAGCGTGTCGTCCTCCAGTTCGGCGCCCCAGTACGTCGCCCGCGGGTCCGTGACGATCTCGCGGGGGTCGTTCTGGGCGGTGAGCCCCATGCGGATGAACTCCTCGAGCTGGAACGCCTCGGGACCGGCCACCTCCACCACGCCGTTGGCCGGGTCGCCGACCGCCGTACGGCCGACTGCCGCGGCGACGTCGTCGGAGACGATGGGCTGGATCCTCCCGGCGGGCAGGCGCACGGTGTCGCCCTCGGTGACCCCGTCGGCGAGCCCCTTCGCGAACTCGAAGAACTGCGTCGCGTGGACGATGGAGTACGGCATGCCGGACGCCTTGACCAGCTCTTCCTGGGCCTGCTTGGCGCGGAAGTAGCCGCTTCCCAGGAGACGGTCGGTGCCGACCACGGACAGCGCCACATGGTGTGCCACACCGGCCTCGGCCTCCGCCTTGAGGAGGTTGGCCGTGGACGTACGGAAGAAGTCCATGACGGCGCTGTCCTCGAAGGAGGGCGAGTTGGACACGTCCACGACGACCGACGCACCCTTGAGGACCTCGGCCAGGCCTTCGCCCGTCAGGGTGTTGACGCCGGTGCTCGGCGCCGCCGCGACCGCCTCGTGGCCGTGCTCGTTGAGCTCGCCGACCAGCTTCGAGCCGATGAGCCCGGTGCCACCGATCACTACGACCTTCATAACGGATTCCTCTCGTGGGTCTGCCTGGTCACATTCGGACCGCACCAGAAGAGACCGGACAGCGACTCGGTCTGTGACAGGGGGCTCAGTCCTTCCCGGCGGAAAGATCCGGGAGACCGGGCAGAGATGTCACGGCAAGGCCGTTCGCGGTCAGTCCACGAAGTAGGAGTCGTGCCTGTCGAAGAACCCGGCACGTTCCTCGTCCGTGGCATCGGCCATCTCCGACACCTTCTCGAAGTACTCCTCACGCGGTGCGCCCGGGGTGAAGAGCAGCAGCATTTCGGCCGGGGCGTCGGAGTCGTTGCGGAAGGCGTGCAGGCCACCCTGCGGCACATGCAGGAAGTCCCCCTTCCGGCCGTCGATCCACTGGGCTCCGTCGAAGAGACGCACGGTGCCGTCGAGGATGTAGAAGGACTCCGAGATGGTCTTGTGGAAGTGCGTCCTGGGGCCGCCGGCCCGCGCGCTCATCTCGACCCGGTAGAGCCCGAACTCGCCCCGTGTGGTCCGCGTCGTAGCCAGGTAGTGAATGGCGTCCTTCCCCGTCTCACCGACGCCGGGCGGGGTGTCCGCCGGGCGGAAGCCGGCGCTGACCTCCCCGCCGTCTCCCCGATACACCTGCTCCGGATACGACATGCTCACCATCCCTTGTGTGAAATCCGCGGTGCGAGAGGCGGTTCCGTGTGCGCGTCCACACTATTGACCATGTGGTCCCACGGTGTGTGACACGGCCTCGCTCACCTCGCCCGGTCCCAGTGGCGGTTCTCCCACAGGATGAGCCCGAGCAGCACCAGGAGTGCGGACACGAGTGCCGCCGCTCCGCTGAGGTACAGCGCGGCGGGGGTGACCAGCGCGGCGACGGCGAGTGCCGCCCACAGCCGGGCGAGCGGCCAGGTTCCGGCGAGGGCGCGGTGGAAGCACGCGAGGCCGGCCAGGTACAGGGAGATGCCGAGCGGCAGGAGCAGGGCCGGGACACCGTGTGACGCGTGGTGGAACCCGTGGATGGACTTCTCCATCCCGACCGCCGCGACCGCGATGCCGTAGACGACGACGAAGTAGGCGTAGCCGAAGGAGTAGATGGCGACGTGCGGTCGCCGGTCCGCCGGCACCCGTGCGAGGCGGGCCTCGCTCTCGCGTTCCTCGCGGCCGAAGTAGAGCCACCACATCGCCGCGCTCAGCGCCAGTACGAGGAGCGCGCCGGTGATCACCGTGGCCATCTCGTTCTCCGCCGAGGCCACGCCACCGACCTCGACGATCGACTCGCCGAGCACGATGATCACCGCGAGTCCGTGCCGCTCCACGAAGTGCCCGGCCCCCACGGTGAATTCACCGATCCCGGCGACGACGGGCGTCGCCAGCACCATGACCCAGGCCACCACCCACAGCCAGGGCCGCGTGCCGGGCGGAACCAGTCCGGCGGCCAGGACGACGAGGGCCATCACCACGTTGAGCGGCCCGACACGCATGATGCCGCGATGCCCCGACGTCCCGATGAACCCGACCAGATGAATGACGACCACGACGAGATAGCTCGCACCGAACAGCCACGCCCACGGGCCCCGTTCGGCGACCCTGGGCACGGTGATCGACATGACGAAGAACCCCGCTGTTCCGGTCAGGAGGAGCAGCCGGGGGCCCGTGCGGTCCAGGTCGAGTGCGTTGGTCAGCCAGGCGTAGCCCCCGTACATCCACCAGATGATCGACAGCAGCGCCGCCGCCCGTGCGAGGCCGACCGGCGTCGGCAGCTCGTTGAGGACCGACGCGACCTGAGTGATCGTGAAGACGAAGACCAGATCGAAGAATAGCTCCAGCGGCCGGACGGACTCCACCGTGCCCTGGTCCGGCGGGCGGGGCTTGGTTATCTCATCGGTCACGGCGGCGATTGTGCCAACCTCGGCCCACACACACCAGTTCAGGCCGGGCAGCCGGCCCCGTGTCACGGGTCTGTCCGCTCACCGCATGAGCGCCCCGCCGCTGTCGACCACACCGCAGGTCACCGTTCACCGCCCTTGGCCGGCCGTGTCACCGATGTGCGCTGCGTGATCCGTCCAACGACCCGCGAAGCGCGGCGCGTGTTCCGTCGCGGGCACCGCGCGACCCCCGAGGAGGTCGCCGCAGCCGTGCCTTCGCCGCCTTCGGCCTCGGCTGCGGCGCCTCATGCGGAGCACGCCTCAGAGCTTCGGGATCCTCAGCGCCGCCCAGGTTTTGGGGCCCGGGATCCCGTCCGCGTCACCGGCCAGCTCGGTCCGGGAGCGCTGGAAGTCGGCGACGTTGCGCCTGTCCGCGTCCGACCATTCGGGTCCGGGACCCGAGGTGTAGTGCTTGCCGAAACCGAGCGCCACCAGGCGCCTTCCGAGGGCGGTGACGACGGGGCTGCGGCGGCCGGGACGGAAGAAGCCGGTCCCGGGAAACGGCTCGTACCGAGGTGCCGGTGCCGGATGCTTCGCCGGGCCCGCCGTCGGCAGTTTCAGTCGCTGTCCCACGGAGATCGCGTCGGCGTCCTTGATGGCGTTGAGGGACAGCAGGGCGGCCACGGTTGTCCGGTGCGCCGCCGCGATGGACGTCAGGGTGTCGCCCGCCTTCACCGTGTAGGTGCCGGACCCGTTGGCCGGAGGGGTTCCCCCGCCGTCGGAGTGGGGCCTGCCCGGCACGATGTCGATGTCCACGGCCCCCGGGTCCCAGTGGTCCTGGCCGGGGATCTGGGAGTGCCCGTAGTGGCCGCCCTTGTTCTCCCAGGTGAGTCTGGGACGCTCCGTCGCGTCCTCCGCGGTGGCCGGCGGGGCCCCGACGGGCCACACGTCCGGGATGCCGTGCGCGCGTATCGCGGCGAGCAGCTTCTGGAAGTTCGGCTTGTCCTTCGGGTCGAACCCGTTCGTCCAGGGATCCCGGGCACGTCCCAGCACCTCGACCTGGACGCAGACCTTGCCGGTCCGGTTCGTGCGCTGAGTGCCGTCGTTCTTCAGCGCCCTCGCGGACTGGTCCAGGGGCCCGAACTGGCCCAGCCGGTCGGTGACGGGGCAGTAGATCACCTGCGGTTCCACCGCGCCGCGCATCAGGTAGGCCGCCACGGAGGTGAAGTAGTCGCCGCCGGCCGGGGACTCGGTGGTGTGCCACACGGCCCGCGGCGGCTCGTTCGGGGTGTCCATGTCTCCACCGATGCGCTGCGAGCCGAACCGGGTCACGCCGTCGATGTACGCCGGGCCCGAGTTGTCGGCCAGCAGAGTGTTCGCGGTGTGGCTGTCGCCGCCCAGGGGCTGCACGGACCGGACGCCGACCGGGCCGGGGCCGTCGCCTTCGTCGTCGTTCGTCTCCGGCAGCGGGCCGGGCTCGTGCGCGAGAGGCTCGGCCGCGTCGGTGGGAACGTACACGTCCAGGTCGCCGTCGTCGCGCAGGACCATGAAGGCACCCTCGATCCGCGGGTGTTCCTTGACCTGGCGCTCGGAGCCCGGAAGTTCGGCGAGGGCGCGTACCTGGTCGACGTGGGCCTGGTCGGCGGTGCCCAGATAGGTGGTGGTGATGTCGTGGGTGCCGGGGTCGGTGTGGTCGACCGCGACGTGGAAGGTGGTCATGTCGGAACTCCGGGTTTCGGGACTGGCGGAGGTCTTCCCGCTGGTGCGGGGCGAAGCAGGTGCCCGGGCGGGGAGGGCATGAGGTGAGCGCGTTCCCCGCTCCGGGCGCCGGTCGGAACACATCGGGCCGCGCGGTGCCACGGGAAGGGCAGGGGGCGGCGAAGGGCGCGCGGTGACGGATTCGGTCAGGAGATCGTGGGCCAGGCACAGTGCGTCGAGACGGACCGGCACGATCAACGGCCCGCCGACGCTCACCGGTCTTCCCCCGCCGGGGCATGACAAGCCCCGGTGATTCCTCGCAGCACGGCTCTCCCAGAGTCCAACTGCTGGTCGAACGTTGGCTCTCCCAGCGCGGCGAGCGCCACCGTACTGGTCAAGTACCCGATCACGAAACGAAGTTGATGGAAAACTAAACATCTGAAGGGTGACTTGAGAGCAGGTGTTCATACGCACCCGCAACGACGGCAAGTCACGCCGGTCGCCCGGCGCTGAGGACGCCAGGCGCCAGGCCGACGATCACCGCGGACGGAGCTCCCGAAGCCCCGGTCCGGTGCTCCCGCACCGCCCAAGCCGCCAACCCACACCTTCCGGACGACCGACTCGGTGCGTCTTTACCACCCCATCGCCGGCCGTTTCTTGTCTCTTGACCTGGTCCACGAGGCGACCTCAACACCCACGTTCGTGCTCACGCCCGATCCGCCTGATCCGCCCGATCGCCACGACCTCGACGGCAAGTGGAGCCGGCCCGCAGGGTGTTCGGGAAGGCAAAGGCCGAGGATCCGAATGTCTACGGCGTCGCGCGGGTGTGTCGCGTGCGGAGCGAAAGGCGCCTGACGGGTGAAAACCAGGTCAGGCACCCATGAACCGCGCCGGCTGTACGCATCGGCATGCGACCGGCGCTCGCACTGACCGGCCGCCGGTCCCGGCGTCAAAGGGGGCGGCACCCGGGGGGAGAGACGGCGGGCCTCATGCCGGAAGCCTCTGCCGGGTCAGGGGCGAGCCGCGACACTCTCCTGACGGCTGCGGCCTCGCCCCGCTCGCGATGGCGCCGGGAGATCGCCTTATCGCCGGTCGCACGCCGCTGACCAGCCCATCGGCCACTGCGTTCAGGTTGTGCTCAGGCCCGGACGGGTCTCGGGCAACTCAAGCACCAGAAGCGCCAAAACTCTGGCAAAGGGGTCTGGGGGAACCGTCGGGCACCATGCCATCGTGCCTGCCATGACGACACATCACCTCAAGGACGACCGGCCCTCGCACCGCGCACGACACATGGCGAGCAAGGTGCCCGAGGTGACCGTCTACTTCTGGATCATCAAGGTACTCACGACCGGAATGGGCGAGACTGCCTCCGACTTCCTGGCCCATGTGCTCGGTCCGGTCCCTGCGGTCGGCCTCGGTGGCGTCGCCCTGGTGGCCGCCCTGGCGGTGCAGCTCGCTGTCCGTCGGTACGTGGCCTGGATCTACTGGACGGCGATCGTCATGGTCAGCGTGTTCGGCACGATGGCCGCCGACGTCCTCCACGTCGGCCTCGGCGTGCCGTACTCGCTCTCGACCCCGTTCTTCATGGCCGCGCTGGCCGCCGTCTTCGCCCTCTGGTACCGCAGCGAACGCACCTTGTCCATCCACAGCGTCCACACCCGGCGCCGCGAGACCTTCTACTGGGCCGCCGTGCTGGCCACGTTCGCGCTGGGCACCGCCGCGGGTGATCTCACCGCCACGATCGGCCTCGGATACCTGGGCTCCGCCGTCCTGTACGCCGCCGCGATCGCCGTTCCGGCCGCTGCTCACCGCTGGGGCCGCCTGGACGCGGTGGCCGCGTTCTGGACCGCGTACGTCATCACCCGCCCGCTCGGTGCCTCCGTCGCCGACTGGATGGCTGTCGGTCACGCCCGGGGCGGACTCGACCTGGGCCTGGGGCCGGTCACGCTGTCCTGGACGGTGGCCATTCTCGGGTTCGTCGGCTATCTGGCCGTATCTCGCAAAGACATCCCTCACGACGCCATGCCGTGACGGGCGGGACGGTGCCGTCGAGTCCGGCCCGGACCTCCGCCGGAGTCGGCGCCCGCTCCGCCGCCCACGGCGCGGCGACTACCTCGCTCTCCAGCTCACCGGCGTTACGCCGTTCGGCTCTGCCCCGCGAGCCCCTGCCGGCCATGACTGAGACCTTGCACCGTGTAGGGGCCTCCCGGTCCGAGGGATGTGCCGCAGCCCTACAGGCCGTAGGGGACAGGGGACAGGGGAGCGAAATGAGCGATGGTCCGCAGGCCACGGACGGTCCGCAGGCCACGGACAGCGTGCGGGCCACGGACAGTGCGCGGGCCGCATCGCCCGGTCCGCCCGGCTTCGGCCCGACGACGGCTGTCCGTTCCGCCCGGCGGTCCCGGGGCGAGGTGGCGCTCGCGGTGGTGGCCGGCGCTTTCACCGTGGCCCAACTCCTTCTCGTGCGGCCGGGGATGGGTCTCGGCTGGGACGAGTCGGTCTACGTCAGCCAGGTCTCCCCCCACGCGCCGGCCGCGTTCTTCAGCGCCCCGCGCGCCCGCGGCGTCCCGCTGCTGGTGCTGCCGGTCGCCGCCTGGTCGTCGTCCACCACGCTGCTGCGGGTCTACCTGGCCGTCCTGTCCGGCCTCGCCCTCTACCTCGCGCTGCGCGCCTGGCGGGGCGTCGTTTCCGCCCGGGTGCTCGTGGCCGGGGGCGCCTTGTTCGCCACCTTGTGGGTGACGCTGTTCTACGGCCCACAGGCCATGCCCAACTACTGGGTAGCGGTCGGCGCCCTGGCCTGCGCGGGCTGCTTCCTGCGTGCGCAGGCGAACCGCTTCGACCGCCCGGCCCTGTGGGGCGTGGGCCTGAGCGCGGCCCTGATGGCCTCGATGCGCCCCACGGACGCGGTATGGGCGACCCTTCCTCTTCTCGTCCTGCTGCTGTGTGTACGGCGGTGGCGGCGCCCCGCGCTGCTGGTGGCGCTGGTCGGCGGTCTCGCGGCCGGGGCGGCCGAGTGGGTGGTGGAGGCGTACGTCTCCTACGGCGGACTGGCCCAACGCCTGTCCGACGCGTCCCGCATCCAGGGCGGCCTCGGCTGGAACATCGCCGTCGGAGACCAACTGCGCGCGCTGGGCGGACGTACGCTGTGCCGCCCGTGCACCAGCGCCGCGCCCGCTGTCCTGGCGACCCTGTGGTGGTACGTCCTGCCGCTGCTCGCCGCCCTCGCGGCCGTGGTCGCCGTCCGCGCCCGTCGCCCCGCCGCCACGCTCGTACCGGTGGCCTGCGCCGCCTCGGCGGCCTTCCCGTACCTCTTCCTGATCGGCTACGCGGCACCCCGCTTCCTGCTGCCCGCATACGCACTGCTCGCCCTTCCGGCCGCCGGTCTTCTGGCGCACCTGGTCCGGGCGCCCGGACGGATCCGTCGGCCGCTGACCGTGGCGCTGCTGACGCTCGCCCTGGCCGGGCATCTGGCCGTGCAGTTCGTGGTGCTGGAGCGCACTGTGCGGCGTACCACGGCGGCCCACCGTGAGTGGGCCGCCGTCGCCGCCGGGCTGCACCGGCTGGGCGTCCGACCGCCTTGTCTGGTCACCGGAGAGAACTACGTCCCGATCGCCTACTACGCGGGCTGCTCGTCCGCGGCGACCGCCGGCCACGACGCCAACAGCACGTCGGCCGGCATCGGGCGGACCGCCCTCCGGCTGCCCACCGCCACGCTGGTGGCACCGGGCGTCGGCCCGCCCGCGTACGCCCGTTCCTGGATCCCGCACCGGGTGGCCGACCTGCGCGTGTACGTCGCACCCGCCCCGGCGGGGGGAGGACGGCGGTGAGCGCCACCGGCGTTCCCCCGTCCCGTGGCCTCGGCGGGCTACGGCGGCTCACCGTCACCGCGGTCGTGGTGGTGAGGGCGGCCGTCCGGCTGCCGGCCGCGCACCGGCACATGGGGGACGCCGGGGCCGATCGGCCTGCCGCCGCGCCGATCACGCCTGGCCGCCGCTGCTTCCCGGCCCGCTGGTCCTGGCGGCGCCGGCCCGCCGCCCCGTCCGGTGATCCGGGCCGGGCACCGACGGAAACACCGCAACACCGCAGATGGTCGCGTAGTACCGGGGTTCTACGCGCGCGGGGTGGTTCAGCCTTCCGGTACCACCGGATCCAGGGATCGGGCACCTAGCGTTGCCGGTGAGGCGTCCGAGGAGACCGGCGCCGGAGCCGACAGGGAGAGCGCGAATGATCGACGCACGGCAGCTGACCAAGAGGTACGGCGAGAAGACGGCCGTCGACGGGCTGGACTTCGTCGTGAAGCCGGGAACGGTGACCGGCTTTCTGGGGCCCAACGGCGCGGGCAAGTCCACGACCATGCGCATGATCGTCGGCCTCGACGCCCCGACCAGGGGCTCCGTCACCGTGAACGGGCACCACTACGCCCGCCACCAGGCACCGCTCCAGGAGGTCGGCGCCCTCCTGGAGGCGAAGTCGGTCCACCCGGGCCGTTCGGCGTACAACCACCTCAAAGCCCTCGCCCTGACCCACGGCATCCCGGGCCGCCGGGTCGACGAGGTCATCGGCCTCGCCGGACTGGGCAGCGTGGCGAAGAAGCGGGCCGGCGCCTTCTCCCTCGGGATGGGCCAGCGGCTGGGCATCGCGGCGGCGCTGCTGGGCGATCCGCGGACGGTGATGCTGGACGAGCCGGTCAACGGGCTGGACCCGGAGGGCGTGCTCTGGATCCGCAACCTGCTGAAGGGGCTCGCCGACGAGGGCCGGACGGTGTTCGTGTCCTCGCACCTGATGAGCGAGATGGCCCTGGTGGCGGACCACCTGATCATCGTGGGGCGCGGGCGGCTGCTGGCCGACACGACCGTCGCGGACCTGATCCGCGAGGCGGGCGGCGACACGGTGAAGGTGGTGACGCAGGACCCGGCGCGGCTGCGTGACGTGCTGGCGGGGCCGGGCGTCGACGTCAGCGGCCGGATCGGCTCCGAGGAACTGCGGGTGACCGGGCTGACCGCCCGCGAGATCGGACTGAAGGCCGCCGAGCACGGCATCGCGCTGTTCGAGCTGAGCGCACGGACCGTGTCACTGGAGGAGGCGTTCATGGACCTGACCAGGGATGCCGTGGAGTACCACGGCACCACGACCGGCACCGAGTCTGTCGGGAGGCCCGCATGAGCACCCTCACCGAAACCGCCGAGGAACCCCGGACCACCTCCGCCCGCCCCGCCTACCGGGTGACCGGACGGCGCGTGCTCGCCTCCGAATGGGCCAAGCTGTGGTCCCTGCGCTCGACCTGGATCACGCTGGGGCTCGGCCTGGTGTTCCTGGTGGCCTTCGGCCTGATCTCCGCGAACCGCTACAAGTCGGGGATCACCTCCGGGCACATGGACCATGACTTCGCCGGTGCGACGGCCGTGAGCCTGTCCCTTTTCGGTACGCACTTCGCCCAGATGGCCCTGGGGGTCCTCGGCGTGCTGGTCACGGCGGGGGAGTACTCGACCGGCATGATCCGCTCGACCCTCGCGGCGGTCCCCCGCCGGCTCCCCGTCCTGTGGTCCAAGGCAGTGGTGTTCGGGCTGGTCGCGCTGGCCGTGGGAACGCTCGGCGGGTTCGTCGCCTTCCTGACCGGGAGCGGAATCGTCTCGGGCACACCCGCGGCCATGGGCCTCTCGCACGCGGGCGTCCCGCGCAGCCTGCTGGGCGCGGGGCTCTACCTCGGCCTGGTCGGGGTGATCGGCACCGCCCTGGGCGCGCTGCTGCGGTCGGTGGCGGGCGGGATCTCGGTGCTGGTGGCCACCCTGATGCTGATCCCGGGACTGACCTCCCTGCTGCCCAGCTCCTGGAAGGACCACATCGGCCCCTACCTGCCGTCCAACGCGGGCGAGTCGATGTTCGCGGTGACCCACGACTCCACGACCCTGTCGCCGGGCGCCGGACTGCTCGTCCTCCTCTGCTGGACGGCGCTGGTCCTGGGCGGCGCGGCGTACCGGCTCGCGCGCAGCGACGTCTGACGCCCGCACCATGGACAGGTGACGTCCGTGACCACCGATGACCTCAGCGGGATGGGACCGCTGGTCGCCCGGGTCTCCCGGGGCGGCCAGCGGCTGCGGCAGGCCGACCGGAATCATCCGTGGGCGCTGGACACCGCGGTCGTGGTCCTGGTCTTCCTGATCTTCTGCCTGCCCGACCTGCTCCACGGCGGTCTGGACGACGGCGACCGTCCGCGCCGGTTCCGCCTCGCCTTCACCCAGCTGCCCGTCGCGGGCCTGCTGGCCTTCCAGGCCGGACTGGTTCTGCCCCTGCTGTGGCGGCGACGCAAACCCCTCGTGGCGTTCGCCGCCATCACGGCGGTGTTCGTCCTCCAGTGGTCCCTGGGCGCGGCGATGCGCGCCGACGTCGCCCTCTTCATCGCCCTGTACAGCCTCGCCCTGCACGGCAGGCTGCGGCAGCTGCCGTGGGCCTGTGCGGCCATGGCGGGTGCCATGACACTGGTCGCGGTCCGGGTGCCGTCGGCCGTGTCCTTCTGGGACGCGCTGTTCTTCCTGCTGGGCACGGCGACCGCGGCCCTCGCGCTCGGCCTGGTGGTACGGATCCGCCGGGCCCAGCTCGCCGGACTGCGGGACCGGGCCGCGCGGCTGGAGATCGAGCGCGACCAGCGCAGCAGGCTGGCCACGGCCACCGAACGCACCAGGGTCGCCCGCGAGATGCACGACATCGTCGGCCACAACCTGTCCGTCATCATCACGCTGGCCGACGCCGGCGCCTACGCCACCGACCTCGCTCCCGAACGGGGCAAGGAGGCCCTCCAGCTCATCGGCGACACCGGCAGGCAGGCCCTCGGTGAACTGCGGCGCGTACTCGGCGTGCTGCGCGAGGCCACCGGCGGTCCGACGGACGGACCCGAACTCAGCCCACAGCCCGGCATCGCGGACATCGGCGCGCTCTGCGCCAAGGTGCGCGCCGCCGGCCGCGAGGTCGTCTACCGCACCTCCGGCGACGTGGACGCCCTGGACAGCGGGGTGCAGCTGACGGTGTACCGCATCGTCCAGGAAGCCCTCACCAACACCCTGAAGCACGCCGGCACCGAAACCCTGGTGCGGCTGGCGATCGTCGAGAAGGACGCCCGGCTGACCGTCCGGGTGCATGACAGCGGCCCGGTCGCACCGTCCGGACCGCCGAACGAGGAAGGACACGGCCTGGTGGGCATGCGGGAGAGAGCGGCTCTGTACGGCGGCACCGTCAGCGCGGGGCCGACGGGCGGCGGAGGATGGAGCGTCGAGGCCGTCCTCGACCTCACACCCGAGGGCGGTGCCCGGTGACCACCGTGCTCATCGTGGACGACCAGCCGCTGCAACGCTACGGCTTCCACATCCTCCTGGACTCCGTCCCCGAGACCGATGTCGTCGGTGAGGCCGCCCACGGCGCCGAGGCCGTCCGCATGACGGCCGAACTGCGCCCGGACGTCGTCCTGATGGACGTCCGGATGCCGGGCATGGACGGCATCGAGGCCACCCGCCGCATCGTCGCCGCCGGTGGCCGCTCGCGCGTCCTCGTGCTCACCACCTTCGACCTCGACGAGTACGTCCACGCCGCCATCCGCGCCGGTGCCAGCGGCTTCCTCCTCAAGGACGCGCGCCCCGAAGAGCTCCTCGCGGGCATCCGGGCGGTCGCCTGCGGCGACGCCGTCATCGCGCCCGCCCTCACCCGCCGCCTCCTGGACGAGTACGCCCGCTACGTCCCCGCCCACCGCGCGGACTGTGCCGAGGACCCGGGACTCGGCTCCCTCACCGACCGCGAGCACGAGATCCTGGTCGCCGTCGGCAAGGGCTGGACCAACGGCGAGATCGCCACCCGGTTCGTCCTGTCCGAGTCCACCGTCAAGACCCACGTCGGCCGAGTCCTCGCCAAGATCGGCGCCCGGGACCGAATCCAGGCCGTGATCTTCGCCTACGACCACGGTCTCGCCCGGCCCAACGAGGACTGAAGCGACAAGCGGCAGCGGTGAAGGCCGGACAGCCTCCCGGCCCGTAAGAGTTCCGTGAGCGGGTCGAACTCCTCCGGACCGTCCATCTCGGGCAGCCCCGGATCGAGCAGCGGTACGTCGTACGGGGTGCGCGTGGCCTCGGCCGGAGCGGCGGATCCCGTCAGGCTCCAGGTTGTCGGAACGCGTTCAGGAAACTTTCAGGCGGTCATCGACATGGTCGGACCCCACAGGCGGCCCGCGCGGTCGGCCCGTGTACCGCAGGGCGCCCGCCCCCATCCGGAGACGGGTGCCCTTTTACGCCCACCCCCTCACGAACAGGAGCGTCCGACCATGGAGAATTCCGAAGTCCGCACCGACTTAGACGGTGCCGCCGGGCAGCGACGTGCCGCGACCACGGCCGGGGCGGTGATGAAGAAGCTGCCCGAGGTCACCCTCGCGTTCTGGGTCATGAAGGTGGCCGCGACGACTCTGGGCGAGACGGCCGGCGACCTCTTCGCCCAGACCCTGAAGCTCGGCTACTTCCTCACCACGGTCGCCCTGTTCCTGCTCTTCGTGGTGACGCTGGTCGTTCAGTTGCGCTCCCGCCGCTACAACCCGTTCTTCTACTGGACGGTCATCCTGTCGACCAGCATGGCCGGCACCACGATGTCCGACTTCATGAACCGCGACGCCAGCGCCAAGTACCTCTCGGGCGGCGCCGCTTCGCTGGGCTGGGGACCCCAGGGCCTCGGCCTCGGATACCCGGCGGGCGCGGCGATCCTGATCTCGATCCTGGTTGTCGTCTTCGCCGTGTGGAAACTGACGGGGATGACGTTCGTCATCCGTGACATCGTCAGCTTCCGTGGGGAGACGCTGTTCTGGACGGCGATCCTCGTCTCCAACACCCTCGGCACCTCGATGGGTGACTTCCTGTCCGACAGTTCGGGCCTCGGCTACGCCGGCGGGGCGGCACTGGTGACCGGAGTCCTGCTGGTGCTGGTGGCCCTGATGAGGGCGCCCATGGTGTCGAACGTACTGCTGTTCTGGATCGCCTTCGTGCTGACCCGCCCCCTCGGGGCGACAGCCGGCGACTTCCTGACCAAGCCGGTCGCGAAGGGCGGTCTCGACCTCGGTACGGCGGGTTCGTCAGCCGTGCTGCTGGCCGTGCTGGTCGGCCTGACGGGCTACGCCCACGCCCAGCAGCGCCGTCGCCCGGTCCCGTCCACGGTTCTGCCTCCGGAGACGGGCGAGTACGACGACCGGGCCACCGAGCGGGCTGATCGAGTGTGAACGGCGCCGTGCTCGGACCGCGTCCGGTTGCGGGACCCCGGCCGACCGCAGCCGCCGCTTCCGGGCGTGGCCGACCGCCGGTTGCGTACTGACCCAAAACCGCTGGTCAGGAGAGTGGGGCCTCGCGTGAGCGAGGCCCCACTGAGACCTGTGCGTCATGAAAACCGCACGTCAGACGGCCTGGCGGGCGGGAGGGAGCTGTTCGAGCAGTGCCTCGATCGGCCGGTCCTCGCCGGTGGCGACAGCGGTCAGAAGGGTTTCGAGCGCCTCCCTGAGGTGGGGGACGGTTCCGTCCGGGAAGTACCCCGCGTAGTGGTTGAGGTTGACCAGCAGGGACTCCTGCCAAAGGGCCACCTCGACCCGTAGCGGGTGTTCCGTCTGGTTGATGAATTCCACCGGCTCCGCGTCCAGCAGCCGATGGAAACGGTCGAAGTTCTCGTCGAACTCGGGGAAGTGCTCGTTGACCACATAGCTGTCGAAGAGGTCGGAGGACGGTGGCAGCCCGGCCAGCTCGTACAGGCGCTGTGCGGGCAGGTACTCGTACCGGCTGATCGTCGAGATCTTCTGCTGGAGCAGGTCCAGCCAGCCGGAGAGGTGCATCGCACGGTCGATCGAGACACGTACCGGAAGGAAGTTGAAGAACTGTCCGACCGCGCGTTCGACGTCGAGCTGAGCCGTTCCCCGGCCCGAGAACACGGCACCGAAGACAACCTCCGGAGCTCCCGTGACGGCGCCGAGCAGGAGTGCCCAGCAGCCCTGCACCACGGTGTGCAGCGTGAGGTCGAAGCGCCGGGCGAACCTGGTCAGAGCGGCCGTCCGCGCCGGGGACAGCAGGACGCTCTCCTGGAGGTAGGGGCATCCGGGGTCGGGTCGCCGCTCGGACGCGGGCAGCGCGATCCTCCACGAGGGCGCGGTGATGCCGGCGAGCTGGGGCCGCCAGAACTCCTCGGCCTCCACGGTGTCCCGGCGCTGCTGTGCCACACAGAACTCGCCGAACACGGTGCCGGGTGCGGCGGCCTCGGGGGTGGCGTCCGCCGTGATCGCCTCGTACGCGTCCAGCAGTTCCTTCATCACGATCATGTAGCTCCAGCCGTCGTGCTCGACGAGGCTGAACAGGTACACGTACTCGTAGACGTGCTCCTTCGTCCGGAAGAGTGCCAGGCTCATCTGGAGCGGGGCCTCGGGGTCGAAACCACGGCGACGCCGGTCGGAGATGTACGCCTGTATGCGCCTCTCCTGTTCGACGGGCTGAACCGCGCGCCAGTCGTGCTCCTCGATGGTCACGGAGACGCCCTCGCGTACGACCTGGAGCGGGTGGCCCTCCACGGTCACATGGCTGGTCCGCAGTGCGGGGAACCGGTCGACGGTGTGCTGCCAGCTCCGCCGCAGTGTCTCGGGGCTGAAGTTCTCGCCGGTGATGCGGAAACGGTGGTGGATGACGTTGCCACCGGACTCCCGGGTCTCGCGGACACGGCGATGCATGTGTACCTGAGTGCCCGTCGCCGGGTACACGTCCGAGGCATCCGGGAACCGTTCCCGTACCTGCCGTACCAGGTCCGGCTCGGTCCGTTCGTACGACCAGGCCGAAGGAGCGGTGTCGACGACGGTGCTCTTCCGGGAGGCGGCCAGTTCCGCCAGGGCCGCGATGGTCTTGGTCTGGAAGACGTCCTGCGGGGTGAGCGAGAGGCCGCGGGCCGCGGCCCTGCTCACGACACGGATGGCGAGCAGGGAGTCGCCTCCCAGGGCGAAGAAGCCGGTGGATGTGCCGACCTCGTCCAGGCCGAGCACGTCCGCCCAGATCTCGGTGAGGACCGCCTCTTCGGGCGTGCGGGGTGCGGTGGTCCCGTCCGCGGAGACGGCTGTGTGCCGGGGCAGGGGCAGGGCGCGCCGGTCCAGCTTGCCGTTGGCGTCCGTCGGCAGGTGCGGGAGCGTCACGATCGCCGACGGAATCATGTGTTCCGGGAGCCTGTCCCGCAGGAAGCCGTCTGTCTCCTCGGTCAGCCGGCGGCCGATCTCGTTGAGCAACGGGTTGCTGATGTAGTGCCATGCCGGGCGCGGGGACGCGTCCGGCGCCGTCCAGCCCGGGTCCGGGGCGGCTCCGGGACGATGCAGCACGACACGGTAGCGGCCGGTCGCCGTGCCAGGTGCCCAGCCGATGCGGGCGTGGTATCCGTGGGCGTCGGCGAGCCGCCACCAGTCCTCGGGTTCCGAGGCGCCGTGCTCGGGCTCGGGTGACAGGTCCTCGACGGGGGTCGTGCCGTCGGCGGCGGACATGGCCGCGCGGAAGGCGTTGATCGAGGCGACGCGGGTGTTGGGCACGTCGTCCACGATCAGCACGTCGGGGCACTCGGTGCGAAGAACACGGTCCGCGTCGGCGACCGAGGTGGCACCGGACAGCCGGAGCGGCTCGACGCGGGCGTCGTCCGTGGTCGCCGGGCCTGTTTCCGGCGCGGGGGCCTCGACCGTCCGCAGCACGACGTCGTAGCGGTACCGGGTCAGCTCGTTGTGGAAATCTCCTCGCTTGAGCAGGACGTCCACGCCCGAGATACCCGGAATCTCGCGGGAGACCGCCAGGAAGAACTCGGGGTCGAGAGCGAGTTCCTGTTCCTGCGCGACGCGCTGCTCCGCCCGGGTCCGCAGCCGGTCCACCGAGAGCCCCGGTTCCGCCCTGGCCAGCTCCACCTCCGTGTGAAAGGTCTCCAGCAGGCTCAGACTCCGCAGGTCGCCCAGATAGATGACGCCACCGGGTCGCAGTCGGGCGGCCACGTCGGTGAGTACGCCGCGCAGGTAGGACGGGTCGGGGAAGTACTGCACGACGGAGTTCAGCAGGACGAGGTCGAACTCCTGCTCATCGAGGGCGCCGATGTCGTGGGCGGCGGCCGGGAACAGCCGTACCCGCGAGTGGGACGGCAGGGTGGGGAGCAGTCGCGTTCCGATGTAGTCGACCGCTGTCGGCGACACGTCCGTGCCCCAGTAGAGCTTGGTGTGCGGGGCGATCCGGGAGAGGAGCAGCCCCGTGCCGCAGCCGATCTCCAGCACTCGTTCCGGGGCGCACTCCAGTACGCGCTCCACGGTGCTGTCCACCCACAGCCGCATTTCCTCGGCGGGCAGCGGTTCGCCCGTGTAGCTGCTGTTCCAGCCGACGATGTTGAAATCGGCGTCCTTCGTCGGCTCGTCGTGGGCACGCTCGTTCCCGGTAGCGGGCACCGCGCCGGTGCCGGCCTCGTCGGCGCCGTACGTACGGTCGAAGACCTGGCTCCATTCGGCGACCTGGGCCGTGGCCAGTTCGGGGTCCCGGCCCCAGGTGTCGTCGAGGTGGGGCACGACGTATCCCACGAGCTGCTCGTGACTGTCGGGGCCGTGCAGGCGGCGCGGGACCACCACGGCCTCGCGGACCGCGGGATGCTGTTCGAGGGCGCTCTCGATCTCGCCGGGCTCGATACGGAGCCCGCGTATCTTGACCTGGAAGTCGGTGCGCCCCAGGTAGACGATGTTTCCGTCGGGCTGGTAGCGGGCGAGGTCTCCTGTCCGGTAGAGCGTTCCGCCCGCCGAGAACGGGTCGGGTACGAACCGTTCTTCGGTGAGTTCGGGCCGGTCCAGGTAGCCGCGGGCGACCTGGACGCCGCCGATGAACAACTCGCCGGTGACCCCGATCGGGACCGGGTTCATGGCCGGGTCGAGGATGTGGATCGCGGTGTTGGCCACGGGCCTGCCGATGGGAACCGTGGTGGACGACGGCTCCCGGGGCACGGTCCAGTGGGTGACGTCGATCGCCGCCTCGGTGGGCCCGTACAGGTTGTGCAGGTGGCTGTGGGGCAGCCGGTCGAAGAACCGGCGGGTCAGCGAGTAGGACAGCGCCTCGCCACTGGTGAACACGCGCCGCACGGACCCGAGTCGCGTCACTTCGGGCTCCTCCAGGAAGACCTGGAGCATGGAGGGGACGAAGTGCAGGACGCCGACGTTCTGGCGCCGGATCAGGCCGGCCAGGTACCGGGCGTCCCGGTGCCCCCCGGGGCGGGCCAGCACCAGACGGGCCCCGGTCACCAGCGGCCAGAAGAACTCCCAGACGGACACGTCGAAACTGAACGGCGTCTTCTGCAGGACGCGGTCCTCCGTGGTCAGACCGTATTCCTCCTGCATCCACAGGATCCGGTTGCGAACCGCCCGGTGGCTGACCATCGCGGCCTTCGGCCGTCCCGTCGAGCCGGAGGTGTAGATGAGGTACGCCAGGTCGTCGGGGCCCACCGTCACGTCGGGAGCGGAGGCGGGCTCCTCCGCCAGCCCGCTGTCGGGGGCGTCGAGGCACAGCACGTCGGCCCGGTGCGGCGGCAGGGAGTCCAGGAGCCCTCGCTGGGTGAGCAGAATCCGGGGCGCCGCGTCTTCGAGCATGAACGCACGCCGGTCGGCCGGGTAGTCGGGGTCGACGGGGAGGTAGGCGCCGCCCGCTTTGAGGATGCCCAGGAGCCCGATCACCAGCTCGGGTGACCGCTCGACGGAGATCGCGACGGGTTCGTCCCGGCGCACCCCCATCCGCACCAGCCGATGGGCCAACTGGTTGGCCCTGCTGTCGAGTTCGGCGTAGGTGAGGGTGTGGCCGTGCTCCGGACCCGGTTCGTCGCCGTCGGCCGCCTCCCGGAGGTGGGCGGCGTCCTCGCTCCACAGGGCGGTCGCCTCGGGGAACCGGCGTGCCATCTCCTCGAAGAGGTGGTGCAGACCCTCGCCCGGCTGATCGGAGTAGTCCCGTTCGGTGCTGTTCCACCGCACCAGTTCATCGCGTTCGTCGGGGGAGAGGACGGGCAGCTCGGCGACACGGTCCCCCGGGCTGTCGATGACGGCGTCGAGCAGCAGCCGGTAGGCGGCGATCATCCGTTCGATCGTGGCGTGGTCGAAGATGTCGGAGTTGTACTCGACCTCGCCGTGCAGGCCGTCGTCCTCCTCCGTCAGTGAGATCCACAGGTCGAACTTGCTGGTGCCGTTGCGGAGTTCGCGCCCGCCGGTGAAGACCGTGTCCCGCCTGAAGTCGTCCGGAAGGCGCGGCTGGAGCGCGAGGCAGACCTGGAAGAGCGGGTTCATGCTCATGCCGCGCTCGGGGAGCAGCTCGGAGACCAGCAGCTCGAAGGGAATGTCCTGGTGGGCATAGGCGCTCCTGGCCATGTGGCTCACCCGGGAGAGGACTTCGGGGAAGCTCGGGTTGCCGGACATGTCCGTCCGGAGCACCACGGTGTTGGCGAAGAACCCGAGGAGATCCTCGATGTCCGAGTGGTGCCGGCTCGCGACGGGTGTGCCGATGACGATGTCGTCGCTGCCGCTGAAGCGGTGCAGGAGGACGTTGAGAGCGGACACCACGGTCATGAACAGAGTGACGTCGTTCTCCCGGGCGAGCGCCTCCAGCGAGTCGACCCGGTTCCGGTCCACCCGGAAGTTCAGGCTGCCGCCCTCGAAGGACTGGACGGCCGGCCGCGGTCGGTCCATGGGGAGTTCGAACCCGGAGTTGCCCGTGCCGAGCTGCTCACGCCAGAAGGAGAGCTTGCGCTCCAGCACGGGACCGCTGAGCCGGTCCCGCTCCCACCGGGTGAAGTCGCGGTACTGCACGGGCAGTTCCGGCAGGCGTACCGGCTCGTCATGGGTGATCGCCTCGTACGCGGTCTGCAACTCCTTGAGGAGGAGGTAGAACGAATGTCCGTCGATGATGATGTGGTGCAGAGTGATCAGCATCCGGTGGCTGCTGGGGGCCAACCGTACGAGGCGGGCGGTGAACAGTGGCCCGTCCGCGAGGTCGAACAGGTGCCGGGCCTGAGTGTGCGCGAGCCGGGCGAACTCCGCTGGCCGTTCGTCCTCGGGCAGGTCACCCAGGTCTGTCATGGGCAACTCCACCCGCACTTGGTCGTGCACCCGCTGCCAGGGTTCACCGTCGACGCTGGGGAAGTCGGTGCGGAACGCCTCGTGCCGCTGGACGATCACCTCCAGGGCCTCGGCCAGGGCCCGCGGGTCCACCTCCCCTTCGAGGGTGAACTCAATGGTCACGTTGTAGGCGGGGCTGCCGGGCACCATCTGGTCCAAGGACCAGAGGCGTTGCTGCTGGAAGGCGAGGGGAACGCGGTCCGTGTCGTTCCCCGGCAGCAGCTCCGGTTCGAGGGCGTCGTCGGACCGGGACAGCTCGCGGAGCGTGTCCGCGATCAAGGCGGGTGTGGGGTGATCGAAGACGAGGGTGGTGGGCAGGCTCAGCCCCGTCGCCTTCGTGAGGTGGTTACGGAGTTCGAGCGCGCTCATGGAGCTGAGGCCCAGCTGGACCAGGTTGTCGTCCGGGGCGACGTCATGGGCCCTGCCGTACCCGAGGACGGCCGCGGCGGCGGCTCGTACGACATCGAGCAGGTCCGCGTCCTCGATCGGGTCACCCGGGAGTGACCCAGCAGCCTCTTCCGACGGCCCCAGGGCAGCCAGGGTACGGGTGAGACCCGCTGACGACGACCGGCTGTCCGGCGACTGCCCCTGGTCGGGCCCGTCCAGCCAGTACCGCCGGCGTTGGAAGGCGTAGGTCGGCAGGTCGACCAGTCGCCCTCCGGCGAGCCGCCAGTCCACCGGCAGGCCCCGCGTGTACGCCTCGGCCGCCGACGCCAGCATCCGGGCCATGCCGCCCTCGTCCCGCCGCAGCGTGCCGACCGTGTGAGCGTCGTCGGGTATGGCGGTGATGAGCACCGGGTGAGGGCTCGACTCGATGAAGAGGGTGTAGCCCTGTTCCCTGAGGCTTTCGACCGCGGGGCCGAACCGCACGGTCTCGCGCAGGTTGCGGTACCAGTACTCGGCGTCGAGCGCGGAGGTGTCCAGCCAGTCGCCGGTGACGGTGGAGAAGAACGGGATCCGCGAGGGCCGGGGTGACGTGTCGGCGAGGGCTTCGAGGAGCGGTGCCCGGACCGATTCGACCTGCGCCGAGTGCGAGGCGTAGTCCACCGGGATCCGGCGCACTCGTGCTCCCGCCGCCTCGTACCGTTCCACCAGCGCGTCCAGCGCCCCGGTGGCCGCGGACACCACGAGGGAGGACGGGCCGTTCACCGCCGCCAACGAGACGTCGTCACCGATCAGTTCGGCATGGTCGACAGCGGCCATGCCGCCTCCGCCGGCGAGCTCCCTCGCGATGATGCGGCTGCGTACCGAGACGATGCGGGCGGCGTCCTCAAGGGTCAGCGCGCCGGCGACGTACGCGGCGGCGATCTCGCCCTGCGAGTGCCCCAGCACCGCCGCCGGCTCGACGCCCAGCGAACGCCACATCTCCGCCAGCGACACCATCACCGCGAACAGCAGCGGCTGGACGACGTCGACCCTGTCGAGGTCGAGGTCGTCGTCCAGCACCGACCAGTCCACGAAGGGCGCCAGCGCCTCGTCACAGCGCCGCATCGACGCGGCGAACACCTCCGACGATTCCAGCAACTCCCTGGCCATGCCCGCCCACTGGGAGCCCTGACCAGGAAAGACGAACACGGGCTTGGGCCTGCCCATGGCCACCGCCGACACCACGCCCGAGGCCGGCTCGCCCTTGGCCAGCGCTGTCAGTCTCGGCAGGAACTCCGCATGGCTCCGCCCCAGCACCACCGCGCGGTGCGGGAAGGCGCTGCGCGACGTCAGCAGTGAGTGGGCCACGTCGACAGGCGCCGCACGGGGCCTGTCCTCGACGAACGACACAAGCCTGCGGGCCTGGGCGCGCAGCGCGTCCTCGGTGCGACCCGACAGGACCCACGGGACGACGGAGGCGGTAGCGGAGGTGGAGGTGGAGGTGGAGTCGGAGGGTTCGGTCGCGGAACCGGGCTCGGCGGATTCGGGGCCGCTCCGTCCGTCGCCGGTGTCCTCCGGCGCCTGTTCCAGGATCACGTGCGCGTTGGTTCCGCTGACGCCGAACGACGACACCGCCGACCTGAACGGGTGCCCTGTCACCGGCCAGGGCCTGCTCTCGGTCAGCAGTTCGACGGCTCCGGCGGTCCAGTCCACCTTCGGCGACGGTGCGTCCACGTGCAGGGTCTCCGGGACGACGCCGTGCCGCATCGCCTCCACCATCTTGATCACTCCGGCCACTCCGGCAGCGGCCTGGGTGTGCCCGATGTTCGACTTCACCGAGCCGAGCAGCATGGCCCGTTCGGGCGTTCGCCCCTGGCCGTAGACGGCCATGACGGCCTGTGCCTCGATGGGGTCGCCGAGCACCGTGCCCGTGCCGTGCGCCTCGATCACATCGATGTCTTCCGGGGCGAGACCGGCGTTGTGGAGGGCCGCCCGGATCACGCGTTGCTGAGAAGGTCCGTTCGGCGCCGTGAGCCCGCTGCTGGCGCCGTCCTGGTTGACGGCGGTGCCACGGATCACGGCCAGCACCGGATGCCCCGCGCTCCTGGCGTCCGACAGCCGCTCCACCAGCAGCATGCCGACGCCCTCCGCCCAGGCGACCCCGTCGGCTGCGGCGGCGAAGGACTTGCAGCGGCCGTCCGGGGCGAGCCCGCCCTGCCGGGAGAAATCGACGAAGGTCTCAGGCGTCGCCATCACCGCCGCGCCGCCCACCAACGCCAGCGAGCAGTCCCCCTGGCGCAGTGCCTGACCTGCCAGGTGCACGGCCACCAGCGAGGAGGAACACGCCGTGTCCACGGTCACCGCCGGGCCTTCGAGGCCGAGGGTGTAGGAGATACGGCCCGAAGCCACGCTGCCCGCACTGCCGTTGCCGAGGAAACCGGACAGTTCCTCCGGCGCGGTGGGCCACCGCGAACCGTAGTCGCCGTACATCAGTCCGACGAACACGCCGGTCCGGCTGCCCCGCAGGGAGAGCGGATCGATGCCGGCGCGCTCCACCGCCTCCCAGGAGCACTCCAGCAGCAGGCGCTGCTGGGGGTCCATCGCCAGCGCCTCGCGCGGAGAGATCCCGAAGAAGGGGGCGTCGAAGCCGGCGCAGTCGTGCAGGAATCCGCCTTCCTTCGTCACGGAGCGGTCGCCGACGTCCCAGCCGCGGTCGTCGGGGAAAGGCGTGATCGCGTCCCGGGCGTCGGCGACGAGCTGCCAGAGCTCCTCCGGGCCGGTGACGCCTCCGGGGTACCGGCAGGCCATGCCGACGATCGCCAGGGGTTCGTCGGCCGCCGCCCGTAAGCGCTCGTTCTCGCGGCGCAGGCGATCGCTCTCCAGGAGGGAGGCGCGCAGCGCGGCGATGGCACGCTCGTTGGACGAAGGCGAGGAAGGGGCGGTGGTGTTTACGGTGTCCATGTCAGGCCCGGTCTCGGTGTCGGTGGCGCTCTCGTCGGCGCCAGGGGCGGTCGGGGTCATGGGAAAACCTCCAGGTGGTACCACGTCACTGCTGGGCGGCGTCGAGCGCCAATTGGATGAGCTGGTCGTCGGTCATCGACCCGATCCCGCTGTCGTCCCGCTCCGGTGCCGGGCCCGGGGCGCCGGGGGACCCGGTGTCGGACGGCGCTGTGGTGTCCGGAGGGCCGGCGAGACGCAGAAGGGCTTCCAGCAGGCCGGCCTCCCGCAGCCGTGCGACCGGGATCGCGGCGAGCGACGCCCTCACCCGTGCCTCGACGGGGTCTTCCCCGTCCGCTCCTGCCGGTGCTGTTCCGGCATCCCGAGTGTTCTGCTCGGTCAGCCGGTCCAGCAGATGGCCGGCCAGGCCGGTGACGTTGGGGTAGTCGAAGACCAGCGTGGTCGCCAGGGCGAGGCCCGTTTCCGCGTGGAGCCGGTTGCGGAGTTCCACGGCCGCGAGGGAGTCCACGCCCAGGTCGAGGAAGCCGCGTGCGGTGTCGAGAGACGTCGGCGTGGTGTGCCCGAGGACGGTCGCCAGGTGTTCCTGTACGGCGTCGACCACCGTCTCCAGGCGATCGGCGGGTCGTACGGCCGCCAGCCGTTCACCGAGCAGCGGGCCGGCCTGCCCGACGGCCGGGACGGAGGTGCCGCCGGTGCGGGCCGGTGCCAGTGACCACAGCAGCGGGGACAGGGAGCCGTGGTCCCGGGGACGGCGACGCAGGGCGGCCACGTTCAGCTTGACCGGTACGGTCACGGCATCGTCGCCGACGACCGCGAGATCGAACAGCGCCAGGCCCTGCTCCGTCGACAACTCGCCGATCCCGGCCCGGTTGAGCCGTTCCAGGTCGACATCGGTGAGGTTGCCGGTGATGCCGTCGGCGGGCTGCCAGAGGCCCCAGGCGAGCGACAGCGCCGGCAGACCGCAGGCCACACGATGCTGGGCCAGGCCGTCCAGGTAGGCATTGGCCGCCGAGTAGTTCGCCTGACCCGGGCTGCCGAGGGTCCCGGCCGCCGACGAGAACATCGCGAACATCGTCAGATCCATGTCGCGGGTCAACTCGTGCAGATGCCGGGCGGCGACCGCCTTGGGCCCGAGGACCCCGGGGAAACGCTCCGGAGTGAGCCGGGTGACGACGCCGTCGTCGACGGTACCCGCCGCGTGGATCACCGCACCCAGCGGACGGTCCGCCGGGATCGCGGAGAGCAGGGACCGCAGCGCCTCCCGGTCGGCGACGTCACAGCCGACCACCGTGGCGCGGGCGCCCAGTTCGGCCAGCTCGGCGATCAGCTCGGGCACTCCCGGGCGATCGGGGCCCCGACGGTTGACCAGCAGCAGGTGCCGGGCACCGTAGTGAGCCACGAGGTGCCGGGCGAAGGCCGCGCCCAGCGTCCCCGTGCCGCCCGTGACGAGGACCGTGCTGTGCGGCGGCAGGACCGGCCTCGGCCGGTCGGCGCTTCCCCGGTCGGCGGCCGGTACCAGGCGCGGCACCAGCAGCCGTCCGTCGCGCAGCGCGAGCTGGGGCTCGTCGGTGCCCGTCAGGTCCGCCGGAAGCGGCGCCGCAGACCCCGGGCCCTCGCCGTCCAGCAGGACGAACCTGCCGGGATGCTCCGCCTGGGCGGAGCGCACCAGCCCCCACACGGCCGCGCAGGCCGGGTCGGTGTCCTCGCCGGCCCGGGTGGCGACGGCCCGGTGGGTGACGACCACCAGCCGTGCTCCCTCGGGCCGTTGACCGCTCCGCGCGTCCGATCGCGTGTCCGGTCGCCCGTCCTGATCCGCCGGTTCGTCCGCCAGCCACTCCTGGACCACGGACAGCGCCCACCGCGTGACCTCCTCGACGTCCCCCTCGGGACACACGGCCACGACATCCTTCGAGTCCGGCCGGGCGGACCGCGCGTCATCGGGCAGCGCCGACCAGACCACCCGGTGCAGGAACCGCCCGACGGGCCGGGGGAGGAGTTCCGGAGACATCACACGCAGGGCAAGCGCGTCCACGGAGAGCACCGCGCGGCCGTCGGGGTCGACGGCGTGCAGCGAGACGGTGTCCGGGCCGGAGACACACAGCCTGACCCGGAGCGCGCGAGCGCCCGCGCTGTGCACCGTGACGCCTCTCCACTCGTAGGGCACCCGAGGACCGCCCGGCGCCACGAGGCGCTCGGGCCGGCCGGTCGCTCCCGCGAGGAACAGGGCGTGCAGCGCGCTGTCCCAGAGCGCCGGATGGAGGCCGTAGCCGTCCACCGGCTCGTCGGCGCCCAACTCGACGTCGGCGAACACGTCGTCGCCCCGGCGCCATACGGCCCGTATGCCCGTGAAGGCGGGCCCGTAGCCGTAACCCCGCTCCGCCAGGTCCTCGTAGAGGGAGGAGGCGTCCACGGACACGGCATCCGGCGGCGGCCATGCATCGGCGGCGAAGCCGAGTCCGGTGGCGGCGTCCTCGGGCCGTCGTTCGCCGAGCAGGCCCGACGCGTGGAGTGTCCACGGTTCCTCCGGTACGGCCTGGGCGTGGACGCTCACGGACCCGTCGCCCTCGACGACCAGCCGCAGCCGTGTCCCTTCGCCGTCGGGGACCGCCAGAGGGGCGTGCAGGATGAGTTCCCGCAGGACCGGACGGTCGACGGCACCGCCCGCCGCGCAGACGAGTTCCGCGAGAGCGGTACCCGGAAGCAGCGCCACCCCACCGATGGTGTGGTCGGCCAGCCACGGGTGACCCTCCCGGGTGACGACCCCGCTCATCACCAGCCCGCCCGATCCGGGCAGCCTGGTCGTCGCCCCGAGCAGGGGGTGCTCGGAGACGTCCAGCCCGAGCAGAGCGGGCCGGTGCCGCCCGGGGCGGGCGTCGAGCCAGTAACGCTGTCGCTGGAAGGCGTACGTCGGCAGTTCGACGCGATCGCCTTCGAGTACGGACGCCCAGTCCACCTCCGCTCCGTGCACGTGCAGCTGGGCCAGGGCGGTCAGCGCGGACCGGGGTTCCTCCCGTCCCGATCGCAGCAGCGGCACGAACAGGCGTCCGTCACCGTGGCCGCCGGCGACGCCGACGAGCTGATCCGAACCCACCTCAAGGAAATGGGTCGCACCGGCCGCCCGGAGGGTCGTGAGGGCGTCGTCGAACCGTACGGTCTCCCGCACCTGCCTGGCCCAGTGGTGGTGGTCCAGCAGCGAGGGGTCGACGGTCTCGCCCGTCATCGTGGAGACCCACCCAATCGGCGGGTGACCGCGCTCACCCCTTCCGTCGTGGGGCAGGACGGACGCGGTGAGATCCGTGAACTCGGCCAGCATCGGGTCCATACGTGCCGAATGGAAGGCGTGCGAGACCCGCAGCCGCTTGGTGCGCGCCCCGCGCGAGCGCCACACGGCCTCGGCCCTGAGCACCGCGTCCTCGTCGCCCGACAGGACCAGCGAGTCCGGCGCGTTCACCGCGGCGATACTCACGGCCGGCTCGTTGGCGTCCAGCCATTGCCTCATCGGTGGCTCGGCGGCCTGCACCGCGACCATCGCCCCGCCCGTCGGCAGGCCGGCCATCAAGCGGCCGCGCGCGGCCACGAGCCGCGCCGCGTCGGGGAGCGACAGCGCGCCACAGACATGCGCCGCCACCAGCTCTCCCACGGAGTGTCCCGCGACGAGATCGGGCCGCACACCCCAGCTCTCCAACAGCCGGAAGGCGGCGACCTCCAGCGCGAACACCGCCGGCTGGGTGTAGTCCGTACGGTCCAGCAGCCGCGCCCGGTCACTGCCGGCCGCCGCGAAGAGCACCGTCCGCAAGGGCACGTCGAGATGGCTGTCCAGCACCCCGCACACCTCGTCCAGACTCTCCCGGAACGTCACGTACGAGGCGGCCAGTTCCCTGCCCATACCGATCCGCTGGAAACCCTGCCCCGAGAAGAGGAAGGCGACCTTGCCGCGCCGCGTGGCCCGGCCCCGCACGGCGTTCGCCGGACACCCGCCCGCGGCCAGCTCCGCCAGCCCCCGCAGCAGGTCCGCGCGCCCCGCGCCCACCAGCGCCGACCTGTGTTCCAGTGACGAACGGGTGGTCGCCAGCGACCGGGCGACATCGGCGAGGCGTGCCTCGGGGTGCGCCCGCAGATGGTCCAGCAGGCGTCCGGCCTGGCCGGGCAGAGCGGTCTCGCTTCTGGCGCTCAGGAGCAGGGGCACCGGGTCCGTCGCGTCCGGTTCGCCGTGAACGGCGTCCGCGGGGTCCGGCCCCGTTGTTTCCCGCGCCTGTGGCGGTACCGTCGGCGGCTGTTCGAGGATCACGTGGGCGTTCGTGCCGCCGATACCGAAGGAGGAGACACCGGCGCGGCGCGGGCGGGCGCGGTCGGGCCAGGGCCGGGCCTCGGTCAGCAACTCGACGCCGCCGTCCGTCCAGTCCACCTTCGGGGACGGCTCCTGCGCGTGGAGGGTCTTGGGCAGAACCCCGTGGCGCAGGGCCAGCACCATCTTGATCACGCCGGCCGCTCCGCCGGCCGCCTGCGTGTGACCGAGGTTCGACTTGACCGAGCCCAGCCACAGAGGGTGGTCCCCCAGGTGGGAGCCCCCGTAGGCCGATTGAAGGGCCCGGGCCTCGATGGGGTCGCCCAGCACGGTCCCGGTTCCGTGTGCCTCCACCGCGTCGACATCGGCGGCGGTGAGGCCGGCCCGGGACAGGGCGTCCTCGATGACGCGCTGTTGGACACGCCCGTTCGGCGCGGTCAGACCGTTGCTCGCCCCGTCCTGGTTGACGGCGGAGCCACGGATCACCGCCAGTACGGGGTGTCCGTGGCGGCGGGCGTCGGAGAGCCGCTCCAGCAGCAGCATCCCCGCGCCCTCCGCCCAGCTCGTGCCGTCGGCACCGCTGCCGAAGGACTTGATCCGGCCGTCCGGTGCCAGACCGCGCTGGCGGCTGAACTCGGTGAAGCAGAAGGGGGTCGACAGCACGGTCACGCCACCGGCCAGCGCCATGCTGCTCTCGCCGAGTCTCAGCGACTGGCAGGCCAGGTGCAGGGCCACCAGGGACGACGAACAGGCCGTGTCCACGGTCACCGCGGGGCCCTCGACACCCAAGTAGTGCGCGACCCGGCCCGAATCGACGGCGCCCGTGTTGCCGGTCGCGAGATAGCCCTCCAGCGCGCTCGGCATCTCGGGCAGCCGCTGCGCGTACTCGTGGTACATCACCCCCGCGAAGACCGCGGTGCGGCTGCCCTTGAGCGTCACCGGGTCGATCCCCGCGCGTTCGATGGCCTCCCACGAGGTTTCCAGGAGAAGGCGCTGCTGGGGATCCATGGCCAGGGCTTCCTTGGGGGAGATCCCGAAGAAGTCGGCATCGAAGTCGGCGGCGTTGTCGATGAAGCCGCCGTGCCGCGTGTACGAGGTCCCCGGGGCGTCGGGGTCCGGATCGTAGAGCCGTTCCAGGTCCCAACCCCGGTCGGCGGGAAACGCGCTGATGGCGTCCGTACCCGAGGACACCAGCGCCCAGAGGTCGTCAGGGGTCTCGACGCCGCCCGGAAAGCGGCAGGCCATGCCCACGATCACCACAGGATCGTCGTCGGTGGACAGGACCGGGGCGCCGGTGCCGCCGATGCCGGCGAGAGCCCCGGCATCCCGTTCGCCCTCGGAAGCCCGCGGATCGTGTCCGTCGAGCTGGTCCAGCACATGACTCGCGACGTCCGACGGAGTGGGGTGGTCGAAGACGAGAGTCGGGGACAGCCGCAGACCGGTCGCTTTGCTGACGCCGTTGCGCAGTTCCAGAGCCATCAGCGAGTCCATGCCGAGGTCCTTGAAGCTGCGGTCGGCACCGACGTCGTCACCGCTCCCGTGGTCGAGGATCTCGGCCGCCGTCGTACGCACCAGGTCGAGTACGGCCTCCGCGAGCTCCTCGCCCCTGAGACCGTCCAGCCGTGCACGGGCCGTGCCGTGCACCGGTCCACCCGAGGCGGAAGTCCCGGGGGCGCGTCGACCGGGTGCGGGCATGAGGCCCCGCGACAGGGGACCGGGCTCGTCGTCCGCCCCGGGCGTGCCGGCGCCGGCCACGGCGGGGTCGAGCCGGAGCGGAACCGTCATCGGACGGTCGAGGAGGAGCGCCGTGTCGAGCAGGCGCAGCGCGTCCCGCGCCGCGAACGGCCTGATGCCGACGCGCGCGAGCCGGGACAGGCCGGCGGTGTCCAGGCCGCCGAGCATGCCGCTCCCCTCCCAGGGGCCCCATGCCAACGCGGAGGCCACGAGCCCTTCCTGCCGGCGTCGGTGGGCCAGCGCGTCGAGGAAGGTGTTGGCCGCCGCGTAACCCGCCTGGCCCGCGGTGCCCAGCACACCGGCGGCGGAGGAGAAGAGCACGAAGGCGGAGAGGCCCAGCTCGCGTGTCGCCTCGTGCAGATTCCAGGCGCCCGCCACCTTCGGGGCGAACACTTCGGCGAGACGGTCCTCGCGCTGTGCGTCGAGCACGCCGTCGTCGAGGACGCCGGCGGTGTGCACGACAGCGGTGAGTGGATGGTCCTCGGGGATCCCGGCGAGCAGCGCGCCGAGCGCCGCCCGGTCCGAGACGTCGCACGCGGCGACCCGTGCCACGGCGCCGTACCGGCTCAGTTCGGCGACCAGACCGGCGGCGCTCTCGGCTCCGGGACCGCGTCGCGAGGTCAGGAGCAGGTGCCGTACCCCGTGCGCGGAGACCAGATGCCGGGCCACCTCGCCGCCCAGGGCGCCCATGGCACCGGTGATGAGGACGGTGCCCTCCGGATCCCACGACACCGGGTCGAGCGGAACGGGGACGGCGGGGAGCGGCGTCAGCCGAGGCGCCAGCATCTGCCCCGCGCGCAGCGCGAGTTGGGGCTCGGCGGTGCGCAGGGCGTCCCGCAGGACGCGGGCGCTCTCCGTACTGCCGTCCACATCGATGACTGAGAACCGGCCCGGGTGCTCGGTCTGAGCCGTGCGCAGCAGGCCCCACAGCGGGGACTGGGCGAGCGTGAGATCGTGGTCGTCGTCGTTCGTCGCGACGGCCCTCGTGGTCAGCACGGTCAGCCGGGATCCGGTGAACCGTCCGTCGGCCAGCCACTCCTGGAGCAGACGCAGTACCCGGCCGGTCAACGCCTCGGCGCGCACGGCCGGGTCGTCGCCCGGTTCGGGGGCGAGGGCGACCACGACGTCCGACGGTCCGGCTGCCGCACCCAGCGCGGCGAGATCAGGGTGGACCGGGGCGTCCCGCAGCCCGTCGGGGGCGTCTCCGAGCACCGTGCACACGGCAGGGTCGTCGCCTGTCCCGCTCCTCGCCGGGACGGGCACCCAGTCGACCCTGTGGAGCGCGTCCGACGCGGTGTCCTGCCGTAACTGGTCCCCGGTGACCGGCCGCAACGCCAGCGAGCCGATCTCGGCCACGAGCAGGCCCGCCTCGTCGAAGAGCGTGACCGACACGCGATCCGGCGCGTTCACGCGGAGCCTGCACCGCAGAGCGCTCGCGCCTGTCGCGTGCAGCCGGAGATCCGACCAGGCGAAGGGCAGCTTGAGCGAGCCGTCGGGTCCGCCCAGGTCCATGGCGTGCAACGCGGAGTCGAGCAGCACGGGATGAAGGCCGAAGCGGGTGGCGTCCTCGCGGAGTTCCTCCGGCAGCGCCACCTCGGCGAAGATCTCCCCGTCCAGCCGCCAGGCGGCTCGCAGCCCCTGGAAGGAAGGTCCGTAGTCCAGGCCTCGCTCGGCCAGCGCCCGGTAGGTGTCGGCCAGGTCGACCCGCTCGGCACCCGGCGGTGGCCACACGCCGGCCCAGGAGGCGGGAGCCGGCTGTGACGACTCCGGCCGCCGGGGGGACGTCGGCTTCCGCGAGGGCATGGACCCGGGGCGGCCGAGCGTACCCACCGCGTGACGCGTCCACCCACGCTCGATCGGTGCGTGCTCGGGCATCGAATGGACGGTGACGGTTCGGCGCCCCTCCTCGGTGGCGGGGCCGACCGCGACCTGCACCTGGAGGGCACCGCTGCGGGGAAGCACCATCGGTGCCTCCAGCGTCAGCTCCTCCACCGTGTCCCCGCCCATCAGTTCCGCCGCCTGGCCGGCGAGTTCCACCTGAGCGGCTGCCGGGAACAGCACGCTGCCGAGGACGACGTGGTCGGCCAGCCAGGGGTGGGAGTCGAGACCGATCCGCCCGGTGAACAGGGTGCTTCCGTCACCGGCGATGGAGAGGACGGCACCCAGCAACGGGTGCCCGGACGCGGCAAGGCCCAGCGCGGTGGCCCCGCCGGTGCGGGGCCCGGACGGGGGAAGCCAGTACCGGCGGCGCTGGAAGGGATACGTGGGCAGATCGACCCTGGGCGCTGCCGACGCCGCGAACGCCGCGCGCCAGTCGACGACGGCACCGCTCACGAACGCGGACGCCAGAGCGTCGGTGACGGCACGGGCCTCGTCGCGTCGGCGGCGCAGCGTCGGTATCACGACCGGTTCACGGTGGCGGGCCGCACGTTTCTCGCCGTTCTCCGTACGATCCTCCGCGCGCCGCCCGCCCTCCGGCGCCGGCTCGACGCAGGCCTCCAGGCAGTCGCGCACCATTTCGGACAGGGCTCCGTCGGGGCCGATGTCGACGAACGTCGTCGCGTCCTGTGCCCACAGCCGTCGTACCCCGTCGAGGAACCGGACCGGCTCCCGCACATGCCGAACCCAGTAGTCGGCCGTGCGGAGCTCGGCGGAGCCCGCGAAGTCGCCCGTCAGGGTCGACACCAGCGGGATCACCGGGGCGGCGAACGACAGCCCCTGTGCCACGCGCCGGAAGTCCGCCAGCATGGGATCCATCAACGGCGAGTGGAAGCCATGACTCACCCGCAGCCGCTTGGTCCTGACGCCCCTCTCCGCCAGTGTGTCGGCCACCTCGGTCACGGCGTCCTCGGCGCCGGAAACCACCACCGACCGGGGCCCGTTGACCGCCGCGACGGCCGCCTTGTCCCCCAGGGTCCGAAGAACACTCAGCACTTCGTTCTCCGAGGCGCGTACGGACACCATCGCCCCGGCCGTCACCAGCTCCCCCATCAGCCGGCCGCGCGCCGCGACCAGGGTGCACGCGTCCTCCAGCGAGAGCACGCCGGCCACGTGCGCGGCGGCGAGCTCGCCGATGGAGTGCCCGGCCACCATGTCGGGGCGCAGACCGAACGACTCCAGGAGCCGGTAGAGGGACACCTCGGTCGCGAACAGGGCTGGCTGGGTGAACTCCGTGCGATCCAGCACCCCGGATCCGGCGTCGAGGACCACCTCACGCAGCGACCGCCCGATCGCCGGGTCGAAGTGCTGTGCCGCCTCGTCGAAGGCCGCCCGGTAGACGGGGAACCGGGCGTACAACTCGCTTCCCATGCCCGTCCGCTGGCTGCCCTGCCCGGCGAAGACGAAGGCGAGCGCGCCACCGTCCGCGACACCTCGTGCCAGCCGCCGCACGGGCCTGCCGGCGGCGAGGTGTCCGAGGTCCTCGACCAGGCCGTCCCTGTCGCCCGGGAACAGCACGGCCCTGTGCTCCACCGCCGACCTGCCGACGGCCAGCGCGTGTGCGACCTCGCGCACACCGAGCCCGGCATCGGCCTTCAGCCGCTCCCGGAGCCGCGCCGCCTGCTCGCCCAGCGCGGACGCGGTCCGTGCCGAGAGCACGACCGGGATGTTGTCGGGGTGGACCGGTTCGGGGGGCGGCGCGGCAGGCGGCCCGGGTGCTTCCTCGACGATGACGTGGGCGTTGGTTCCGCTGATGCCGAAGGACGAGACGCCTGCCCTGCGCGGCCGGTCCCGCTCGCGCCAGGGCACGGACTCCGTGAGCAAGGACACCGTGCCCGCGCTCCAGTCGACGAACGGCGAGGGCGTGCCGGCGTGCAGGGTCTTCGGCAGAATGCCGTGACGCAGCGCCAGCACCATCTTGATCACGCCTGTCACACCGGCGGCGCCCTGTGTGTGACCGATGTTGGACTTCACCGATCCCAGCCGGAGCGGGTCCTCCGGCGTGTGCATCTGTCCGTACGTCGCCAGCAGGGCCTGGGCTTCGATCGGGTCGCCGAGCCGGGTTCCGGTGCCGTGCGCCTCGACGACGTCCACGTCACCGGCGGTGAGCCCGGCGCTGTCCAGGGCTGCCCGGATGACACGCTCCTGGGCCGGGCCGCTCGGGGCGCTCAGACCGTTACTGGCTCCGTCCTGGTTCACGGCGCTGCCCCGGATCACGGCCAGCACCCGGTGACCCGCCGCGCGCGCGGTGGACAGCCGCTCCACCACCAGCACGCCCACGCCCTCGGACCAGCCCGTACCGTCCGCCTCGGCGGAGAAGGCCCGGCAGCGGCCGTCCTTGGACATTCCGCGCAGCTTGTCGAACTCCACGAACAGCCAGGGCGAGGGCATGACGCAGACCCCGCCGACCAGCGCCAGCGAGCATTCCTCCTTCCGCAGTGACTGCGCCGCCAGGTGGAGGGCGACCAGTGACGACGAGCAGGCGGTGTCGACGGTGATGGTGGGGCCCTCCAGGCCCAGGGTGTAGGCGAGCCGTCCGGACATCACGCTGGCCCCGCTGCCGGTCACCCGGAGCCCGGTGATGCCCGGTGCCGGCTCGTGCAACGCGGGACCGTACGGCTGGTGGAATCCGCCGACGAAAACGCCGGTGCTGCTGCCCTTCAACGAGAGGGGACCGATGGCCGCCCCTTCGAGCGCCTCCCACGCCGTCTCCAGGAGCACCCGCTGCTGGGGGTCCATCGCCAGCGCCTCGCGGGGCGAGATCCCGAAGAACTCGGCGTCGAAGTCGCCGGCGCCGTCGAGGAATCCGCCCTGTCGGCAGTAGGCCGTCTCCTCGCGTCCGGGCTGGGGACCGTGCTCTGCGTCAAGGTCCCAACCACGGTCACGGGGTAACTCGGCGATGGCGTCGCCCCCGGCGGTGAGCAGGGTCCACAGCTCCTCGGGGGAGGTCACTCCGCCAGGAAGGCGGCAACCCATTCCGACGATGGCGATCGGTTCCATGGCGGAATCGGTGAGTTCCCGGTTCCGCGTACGCAGCCGGTCGGTCTCCTTGAGGGAGGCGCGCAGCGCGCGGACGAGGTCTTCACTGGAGGGGGCGGTCATGGTCTCTTCCTCACGCATCCGTTCCGAGGGTCGCCAGGCGGACCAACCCGCCGGCGTCCAGTCCGTCGATCCCGGCGTCCGGGCCCTGCCCCGCCCCTTCGTCCTCGCGCCGCGCAGGGACGCTCTCGATGTCCCCCTTGTCTCTCTTGTCCCCCTTGTTTGTGGGGTTCTTCTCGGCCAGGCCGCGAAGCACGTCGACCAGGCCGGCCGACCGCAGACGAGCCAACGGGATGGAGGCCAACATCCGGCGGAGGTCTTCGTCCTCGCATCCGGACGTCACATCCGGATCGGCCCTGAGCCCGGCACCGGGCGCGGGCGGAGCGGGCTCCGCCGCTTCGGGGAAGTACTCCACCGCCAGGTGCGCCGCCATCTCACGCGGTGTCGGGCGGTCGAAGACCAGGGTGGCGGGCAGCCGCAGGCCGGTGGCCGCGATGAGCCGGTTGCGCAGTTCCACCGTGGTCAGGGAGTCGAACCCGACGCTCTTGAACAACGCGTGGGCCGGAACACGCTCCCGGGAGGCGTGCCCCAGCACCGCGGCGGCCTGGGTACGGACCATGTCGAGCAGAGCCCGTTCACGCTCGGCGCGGGACAGCCCCGCCAGCCGCTGGACCAGCTGCGGGCCCTTCTGCTCCACCTCGTCCACCGCACGCCGTACCGGCCCCTGGGCCAGCCCCCTCAGCAGCGGTGACAGCGTCCTGCCGGAACGCAGCGCCTGCCTGTCGGGTTTCATGGCCACGAGCAGCGGGTCGTCGCAGGCGAGCGCGGCATCGAACAGCGCCAGTCCCTCCTCGGAGGACATCGCGGCGATGCCGCCGCGGGCGAGCCGCGCCACATCGTTGTCGCTGAGCCCACCGCTCATCCCGCTGTCCCCGGCCCACAGGCCCCACCCCACAGACACGGCGGGAGCGCCGCACGCCCTGCGGTGGTGAGCCAGCGCGTCCAGGAAGACGTTCGCCGCGGCGTAGTTGGCCTGCCCGGCACCGCCGAGCGTCCCGACGACGGAGGAGTACAGCACGAACAGAGACAGGTCCAGGTCGCGGGTCAGCTCGTGCAGGTACCAGGAGGCATCGATCTTGGGCGCCATGACGACATCGAAGTTCTCCGGTGTCAGCGCCGTCACCACTCCGTCGGCCAGCACACCGGCCGCGTGGATCACCCCGGTCAGTGGATGCTCGGGCGGCACCGAGGCGATCAGTGCCGCCAGCGCCTCCCTGTCGGAGACATCGCATGCCGCCACCGTCACCTCCGCCCCGAGCCGGGACAGTTCGGTCTCAAGGTCGGCCACTCCCTCCGAAGCCCTGCCCTTGCGTCCGGTGAGCAGCAGGTGACGCACACCGTGAGCCGTGACCAACCGCCGGGCCGTGTTCCGGCCCAGCGCCCCGAGACCGCCGGTGATCAGCACGGTTCCCCCCGGATCGGGGCGACGCGGGATCGTCAGCACGACCTTCCCCACGTGCCGCGCCTGGGCCAGCTCCTGGAACGCCCTCTTGGCCCGGCGTACGTCCAGGACCGTCAGCGGCAGATGCCGCAGGGCCCCGGACCGGAACAGGTCGAGGACACGGGTCAGCAGTTCCTGGATGTGGTCGGGGCTCAGCTCGGTGAGGTCGTACGCCTGGTAGCTGGTGCCCGGCCAGGTGACGGCCATTTCCGCCGGGTCCCGGAGGTCGGCCTTGCCCATCTCCAGGAAGCGCCCGCCCGGACGCAGGAGGCCGGCGGAGGAATCGACGAACTCACCGGCAAGGGAGTTCAGCACCACGTCCACCGAGCCGAAGCGCCGCGCGAAGTCGAGCGTCCGGGACGAGGCGATGTGCGCGTCGTCGAGCCCCCACGCACGCAGCACGTCGTGCTTGGCGTCACTGGCGGTGCCGAACACCTCGGCTCCCAGATGCCGGGCCAGTTGCACGGCGGCGAGCCCGACACCACCGGCGGCGGCATGCACCAGCACGGATTCGCCCTCGGCGAGACCGGCCAGCTCCACCAGCCCGTGGTACGCGGTCAGGAAGACCACGGGGACCGCCGCCGCCTCGGCGAAGGACCAGCCCTCGGGCACCGGAGCGACAAGCCGGCGATCGGTGACGGCGACCGGACCCAGAGCGTTTGGGATGAGGCCCAGCACCCGGTCGCCGGGAGCGAGGTCGGTGACATCGGGAGCCACCTCCATCACCACTCCGGCCCCCTCCAGACCGGGTTTCTGTTCACCGGTCACGTCCAGGGCGTGCAGCACGTCCTTGAAGTTGAGGCCACCCGCCCGCATCGCGATACGGACCTGACCGGGGCCCAGCGGCTCCAGCGCGTCGGGTGCCGGGCCGAGTTCGAGGTTCTCGAAGGTGCCGCGCACCGGGATGCCCAGCCGCCAGGCAGGATCGGACGGGACGGCCAGGCCGTCGCCGTCGGCCGGAGTCAGCCTCGGCAGCAGCACTTCGCCCGCCCGGATCGCGACCTGTGTCTCACCGGTGCCGACAGCGGCCGGCAACGCCCGCACGGACGCGTCATGGCCGAGGTCGATACGGTCGAGATCGACGAGCGCGAACCGCCCGGGATTCTCCTCCTGGGCCGACCTCACCAGCCCCCACACGGGAGCCGACGCCAGATCGGGCACGACGCCGCCCGCCGCGACCGCGCCCCGGGTCACCAGCACCAACCGACGTCCCTCGAACCGGTCGTCGGTCAGCCACCGGCGAACCGTCCCGTCGACAGCGGCCACGGTCGCCCGCGCCGCGAACGCCCCGTCCGCCGTCCCGTCAGGAAGGGTCACCGGTACCGCGACGACCTGCGGGGCGGTGCCCGCTCCCAACGAGAGCGCCAGCGCGTCGAGATCGTCGTAGTGGGTCACGGTGACACCGGCGGCGGACAGGGCGGCGGTGAACTCCTCGGCCGTCCCGGCCGGCATACCGGCCCCTCGGACGACTCCCCAGGAAGCCTCTGACACGGGGGCCGTGTGCGCTGCCGGCACCGGCACCCAGTCCACCCTGAGCAGCCGGTCGCGGGGGACGGCGGTGGAGCCGGGCGCGGCCAGACGGCCGGTGTCGACGGGACGCAGGGTCAGGGACTCCACCTCGGCTACGGGAGCACCGGTGGGGTCGGTCAGCAGCAACCTCACCGTGGCGGTACCGGTCCAGGTGATCCGGGCACGCAGCTCCGTGGCGCCGGTGGCGTGCAGAGTGACGCCGGACCAGGCGAACGGGAGAAGCATGGTGGCACCGGGAGCGTCGGAATCGTGGTCGGGCGCGGACGCCAGTACGAGCGGGTGGAGGACGGCGTCGAGCAGCGCGGGGTGCACGGCGAACCCCGGGGCCGAGTCCCGCAGTTCCTCCGGCAGCCGGACCACGGCGTGGAGGTCCCGGCCCTCGTGCAGTGCCGACACCAGGTTCCGGAAGGCGGGCCCATAGCCGTAACCGAGGTCGGAGAGCCGGTCGTACAGGTCCGGCGGCGGCTCGGAATCGGCGCCGATGGGCATCAGGGAGCCCTTCCGCCCCCGGGCGTCCGGTGCCTGGGGACCGAGAGTGCCCGAGGCGTGCCGGGTCCAGGGGCGGGCCGACGGATCGGCTTGCGGACCGGCGTCGGGCGCGGCGTGCACGGCGAAGGCGCGGCGCCCGGTGGCATCGGGCGCGCCGACGCTCACCTGGAGGCGCACGGCCCGGTCCGGCGGCAGCCGCAGGGGCGCCTCCAGGGTCAGCTCGTCCACGTACGGCACGTCCAGGCGGTCGCCGGCGGCGACGGCCAGTTCGAGGAACGCGGTGGCGGGCAGCAGAGTGGTTCCGGCGATGACATGGTCGGCCAGCCATGGGTGCCCGCTCAGGGAGACCCTGCTGGTGAACACGGTGTCCCCGCTCCCGGCCAGGTCCACCGCCGTGGCGAGCAGCGGGTGACCGGCCGGGTCAAGGCCGAGCCCGCGCACGTCGGCGGCGGGCTGCGGGGCCAGCCAGAAGTGCTCGCGCCGGAAGGCGTACGTGGGCAGGTC
>NZ_LIQQ01000188.1 GCF_001418565.1 Streptomyces graminilatus
TGGCGTGGCCCAGCAGCTCCAGCGCCCGGTGGGCGACGACCTCGGTGGCGTTCATGTTGGGGGAGGTGCCGGCCCCGACCTGCACCACGTCCACCACGAACTGGTCGTGCAGTTTGCCGTGCCGGATCTCCCGGCACGCCTCGACGATCGCGGCGGCCTTCTTCGGCTCCAGCAGCCCGAGTTCCTCGTTGGCGAGGGCGGCGGCCTCCTTGACGGCGGCGAGGGCGTCGATGAGGTGGGGGTAGGCGGAGATGGTCATACCGGTGATCGGGAAGTTCTCCGTGGCACGCAGGGTGTGGACACCCCAGTACGCGTCGGCGGGGACGTCACGGTCGCCGAGCAGATCGTGTTCGCTGCGGGTGGCTGCGGCGGAGGTCATGGGAGTACGGGCCTTTTCTCGGAGGGGCGTTGTGAGGACGGGGGCCTCTCGCGCGGCTGCGCGGGAGGCCCCCGTGGAGGTCACCGGTCTCGGCGCCTGTCAGAGCAGCCGGTCCTTCGCCTTGTAGTAGGCGCCGCCGAAGGGCAGGAACCAGGGGGTGCCGTTGTAGAAGGGGACGGGCACCTTCGGGAAGCCGAAGCCGCGCATCGGGTTGGCCTCCGGCCTTCCGTCCATCATCTCGGCCACGGCCCGGCCCATGTACGCGGCCATCTGGACACCGTGGCCGCAGTAACCCATGGAGTAGTACAGGCCGTTGACCTCTCCCGCGTGCGGAATGCGGTCCCAGGACATGCCGACCATGCCGCCCCAGACGTAGTCGATCCGCACCCCGGCCAGCTGCGGGAAGATCTCGGTCATCTCCCGCTTGAGGATGTCGCCGCTCTTGACGTCGGAGGCCGGGTTGGAGGGGGCGAAGCGGGCCCGGCCGCCGAAGGCGAGGCGGTTGTCCGGGGTGAGGCGGACGTAGTGGCCGACATTCTTGTGGGCGACCATCAGGCGGCCGTTCGGGATGAGCTCCTTGGCGCGCGCCTCCCCCAGCGGCTCGGTGACGATGATGAAGCTGCCGACGTTGATCAGCCGTTTCCGGAACCACGGCATCGACTTGTCGGTGTAGGCGTCCGTCGCCGCCATGACCTGCTTGGCACGGATGGTGCCGTGCATGGTCTCCACGACGAAGTCGCCGCTGGGGAGGCGGGTGAGGCCGGTGGCGGCGTTGCGTTCGTGGATCTCGGCGCCGGCCCGCTCGGCGGCGTCTGCCAGGCCCCCGACGAACTTGCCCACGTGCAGGCCCGCGCTGAGTGGGTCGAGCAGGGCGCCGTGGTAGTAGTCCGAGCCCAGCTCGGCCCGCAGTTCGCTCTTGCTCAGGACGATCGTCTCGTGGCCGAAGTTCTCGGCCAGGTCGCGCTGCTTGGCCTCCAGGCCCTTGAAATGGTGGGGCTTGCAGACCAGGCCGAGGCGCCCGGAGCGGTTGAAGTCGCAGTCGATCTGTTCCTTCCGCGTGAGGTCCTCGACGACGTCGACCGCCTCGCGGAAGGCGTTGTACAGCTCGAGTGCGCGGTCCTGGCCGTAGCGCTTGCGGGCCTCGGCGGGGCTGATGGTGATGCCCTGGGTGCACATGCTGCCGTTGCGTCCGGAGGCGCCCGAGCCGACCTTGTCCTTCTCGACGAGGACGACCCGGGCGCCCTTGCGGGCGGTGTGGTAGGCGGTGGACAGGCCGGTGAGGCCGCCGCCGATCACCACCACGTCCGCTTCCTCGGGCAGGTCTTTGCCGGATCGGTCGGGCAGGGTGGGAGCTGTGTCCAGCCAGTAGGGGATCTGCTTCATGGCGTGCGTCCTCGCTTGTGTTCTCGGTCTGTTCGCCGGTGCGCCGTCGCGTCAGCAGCCGAGCAGCGCCGGCAGGCCCGACAGGTCGGGCAGTTCGTCGTACGGCTGGTAGTCGGCGCTGCCGGGGCGGCCGTAGCGGTTGATCCACACCCGGCGCTTCAGGCCGAGGTCGCGGGTCGGGATGTGGTCGTACTCCCAGCCCTGGGCGGTGTGGATGACCTGCGACGGCTCGACGCCCATGGTCTTGTAGGCGTACTCGAAGGTCTGACGGTCCGGCTTGTAGGCGCCGGCCTGCTGGGCGGTGATGACGTAGTCGAACTCGACCCCGATGTTCTCCACGTTGCGCGCGATCAGGTTGTCGTCGCTGTTGGAGATGATGGCGATCTCGTACCGGGTCTTCAGCTGCCGCAGTGCGTCCGGGACCTCCGGGAAGGGACCGAAGGTGGGGACGGCCTCGACGAGGGCGTCACCGTCGGATTCGCGGTACTCCAGGCCGTGCAGGCGCATGGCGTTGCGCAGGCTGGAGTGCAGGATCTCGTGGTACGGGCGGTAGGCCTCCAGGACGGCCTGGAACCGCATGACGCGGAAGTCGTCGAGGAACTCGTCGACGTCCAGGTTGTCCAGGTCCAGCCGGTCCTCGATGACCTTCAGGGTCGTGGGGCCGAGCTCGAAGTTGATCAGGGTCGCATAGGCGTCGAAGGTGACGATCTCTCGCATGGTGTTCGCCTCGGTTTCGCGGGTTTCAGGATTTTCCAGGGGGGTGGGGCATCAAAGGGTGGGGCTTCAGACGACGCGTTCGCCGGGGGTGACGATCGCGTCGAGTGCGGCCAGGTCGGCCGGGTCGGGGGTCCAGTGGGCCGCCGCCGCGTTGGCGGTGACCTGTTCTGGGGTCATGGCGCCGCAGATGACGGAGCCGACGGCGGGGAGCGCTGCCAGTGCGCCCACGGCGACCTGGAGGAGGGTGAGTCCTCGTTCGGCGCCGTACGCGGTGAGGGCCTCGGCCTTGTCGAGGGCCGCGTCGGTGAGCCAGCCCTGGCGCCAGGACAGCCGGCTGCCGGGCGGGGGCTGCTCACCGCGCCGGTACTTTCCGCTGAGCAGGCCGTTGGCCAGCGGGTAGTAGGGCAGGAGGCCGACGCCGTGGCGGACGCAGGCGGGGACGAGGTCCTTCTCCACGGCGCGGTCGAGCAGGTGGTAGCGGGCCTGGACCGACACGAAGGCGTCCGTGAGGTCGTCGGCCGGCAGGTTGGAGCAGCCGATGTACCGGATCTTGCCCTCGTCCACCAGTTCCCGCAGGGCGGCGACGGTCTCCGCCAGCGGGGTCACGCCGTCCGGCTCGTGGTACTGGTACAGATCGATCCGGTCGGTGCCGAGCCGGCGCAGTGACGCCTCGACCGCGTACCGGAGGTAGGCACGGGCCCCGCGCGGACCGTACAGGTCGGCGTCCCGGCCCATTTCCATGCCGAACTTGGTGGCGAGTACGGCCTCGTCACGTCTGCCCTTGAGCGCAGCGCCAAGCAGCCGTTCCCCGTCACCGCGTGAGCCGCCCCGCTGCCCGGACCCGCCGTACATGTCGGCGGTGTCGAACAGGGTGATTCCCGCGTCGAGGGCGGCGTGGACGACGGCTTTCGTGCCGTCCTCGTCGAGGCGGGCGCCGAAGTTGTTGCCGCCCACCCCGACCACCGAGACGGTTGGGCCTCGCTCTCCGAGCGGGCGGTATCTCATGACCGGTTCCCGAACCCGATGCAGACGTTCTTCGTCTGCAGGTAGCTCGCCAGGCCTTCGAGGCCCTTCTCCCGGCCCCAGCCGCTGTGCTTGTAGCCGCCGAAGGGGAGTTCGACGCCGGTGCCGACGCCGGTGGCGTTGACGTAGACCTGGCCGGCCCGGATGCCCGCGGCGAGGCGCATCGCCTTGTCGATGTCACGGGTCCAGACGTAGGACGCGAGGCCGTACGGGCTGTCGTTGGCGATATCGAGGGCCTCGTCGGCGTCGTCGAACTCGATGACGGTGACGACGGGGCCGAAGATCTCCTCGCGGGCGCACCGGGCGTCGTTGGTCAGGCCGGTGAGCACGGTCGGCTCGACGTAGTAGCCGTCGGCGAGGGCCGGGTCGGACGGCGCGCGGCCACCGGCCCGTGCCACGGCGCCCTCCTCACGGGCCAGGTCCAGGTAGCCCAGGACCCGGTCGCGCTGCCGGGCGGCGACCAGCGGACCGACGTCCGGGTCGGCGAGCCCCGGGCCGAGGCGCAGTGCGGAGACGTGCGCGACGAGCTTGTCCAGGAACTCCTCGGCGCCGCGCTGGAGCAGCAGCCGGGTGCCGGCGGAGCAGGTCTGGCCGGCGTTGCCGAACGCGGAGGCGGCGACGGCGCCGAGCGCCAGGTCGAAGTCGGCGTCGGCGAAGACGACGACCGGCGACTTGCCGCCGAGTTCCGTGACGGAGGGCACCACGTTGGCGGCGGCGGCCTGGGCGACCTTGATGCCGGTGGGCACCGACCCGGTGAAGGTGACCTGGTCGATGTCCGGGTGGCCGGCGAGGGCCGCGCCGGTCTCGCCGTCGCCGGGGACGACGTTCAGGACGCCCGGCGGAAGGCCGCACTCCAGGGCGATCCTGCCGATCTCCAGCGGGGTGAGGGGTGCCTCCGGCGACGGCTTGAGCACCACGGTGCAGCCGGCCGCCAGCGCGGGGGCGGAGCCTCTCGCGGTGTTCTGCAGAGGGTAGTTGAAGGGGATGATCTGGCCGGAGACGCCGATCGGCTCGCGGACGGTGTAGTCGATCAGGCCGGGCCCGAGGGGGATCGTGGAGCCGCCGACCTTGTCGGCGACGCCCGCGTAGAACTCGAAGTACCGGGCGGCCGCCTCGACGTCGGCCTTGGCCTGACGCAGTGGCTTGCCGACGTCCTGGCTCTCCAGGCGGGCCAGCCGTTCGCCCTGGTAGCGGATGGCCTCCGCGATCCGGTGAAGGATGCGGCCCCGGTCGGCGGCGCGCATCCCGGCCCACTCGGAAGAGGTGAACGCGGCCCGCGCGGCGGCCACCGCCCGGTTCACGTCCGCCTCGCCGGCCAGTGCCACCTGGGCGATGGCCGTGCCGTTCGACGGGTCGAGGACGGTGAAGGAGCGTCCGTCGGCGGCGGGAACCTGCTTGCCGTCGATGAGCAGTTCTGTCAGTTCTGTCATTCGCAATTCGCCGGTCATGGCCGGATCTCTCCCAGGATCTCGCCGAAGATGACGACCTCGTCGCCGGGGCGGACCGTGCGTATCCGGCGGACCCAGAGCACGATGCCGTCCTGCGGGGCGGTGACTTCTTCCAGCGTGTTGCCGTAGTGGTCCGTGATGGTGGCGATCAGGTCGCCTTCCTTGCAGTTCTCGCCCGGCTCGGCGCGGGCGACGAAGAAACCGCCGGCGGCGGAGCGGGCGAAGGTGCCGGAGACGGTGGTGTAGGTGTCCCGCAGCTCGGCCTCGCCGTCGGTCATGCCGAGGCCGCGCAGGACGTTGCGGATCGAGTTCATGTGCGTCTCGACGTTGGCCTCGCGGTAGGTGCCGCCGCCGACCTCGATGGTGATGGCGGGCTTGCCCGCCGCGAGAGCGGGGTGGCGGACCGTGCCGCCCCACTTGCCGCCCTTCCAGACCAGCTCGTGACCGGCCGCCAGCGCCAGGTCCGTGGCCAGGTCCTCGTAACCGCCCTGGAGGATGACCAGCGGGGCGATCTCGCCGTAGGCACCGCCGGTGTGCAGGTCGACCACAGCGTCGACGGCCGGCACGACCTGTTCGACGAAGGTGGCGGCCAGGCGCTGGGAGTACGAGCCCTCCGCGTCGCCGGGGAAGATGCGGTTGAGGTTGAGGTGGTCGATGCCGCTGGCACGGGCGGCCACCTCGAAGGCCGGGGTGTTCATGCAGGGGATGCCGACGACGGTGCCGCGCAGGGTGGCCGGGTCGATCTCGGCGAGCGCGCGCCGGACGGCCTCCTGGCCGTCGTACTCGTCGCCGTGCACGCCCGCGTCCACACACAGGACCGGGCCGTCCTGCACGCCGTTGACGACGATCAGCGGAATACCGAGCTCCACGCCGTAGGTGCTGGTGCCGACCGGGATGAGGCCCTGGGCGCGCTCGCCGGGGGCGACGGTCAGCGGACCGATGGAGTACATGTGGTTCCTTCCCAATACGTGTTACTTGGATCAGATGCGGGTGGACGCCTCGGCGAGGGTGCCCGCGATGATCGCGGCGATACGGTCGAGCACGGCGCGGTCGCTGATCAGCGGGGGCGCGATCTGGACCAGCGGCGCGGAGCGGTTGTAGACGCGGGCCAGCAGGCCGGCCTCGCGCAGCCGGCGCGGGATCAGGTCGACGATCAGATCGGCGCGGGCGCGGTCGCTGAAGCCGCCGTCGTCGAGGTCGCCGACGAGTTCGCAGGAGTAGAAGAACCCGGTGCCGCGGACATCGCCGACGATCGGCAGGTCCATGAGGGCCGCCATGCGTTTCGCCAGGTCGCCCTGGAGGCCGCGGACGTTCTCCAGGATCCGGTCCCGCTCCATGATGTCCAGGTTGCGCAGGGCGATGGCCGCGCTCAGCGGGTGCCCGGCGAAGGTGTAGCCGTGGTTGAGGACCGCGCCGGGCCGGTTGATGACATCGGTGACCTTGGTGCTCACCAGGGTGGCGCCCATCGGGGCGTATCCGGCGGTGATGCCCTTGGCGACGGTGACCATGTCCGGGCGGGCCCCGTAGAGGTCACCGCCGAACCACTCCCCGACCCGGCCGAAGGCGGTGATCACCTCGTCGGCGACGAGCAGGAACCCGTACCGGTCGGCCAGCGCCCGCAGCCCCTGCCAGTAACCCTGGGGCGGGGTGATGCAGCCGCCCCGGTTCTGCACCGGCTCGGCGATCAGCATGGCGATCGTCTCCGGGCCCTCGGCCAGGATCTCGGCCTCCAGCTCGGCGAGCAGATGGGCGGTGAAGACGGTGTCGTCGGCGAACTCCGGTGCGAGGCCGAAGCGGCTGGTGTTCGACACGAACCGGGTGTCGATCGCCGGCGGGCCGTACGGGTCCGTCAGGCCGGGGTCGTCGGTGAGGGACAGGGCCCCGATGGTCAGGCCGTGGTAGGCACCGCGCCGGGCGACGGCCTTGACGCGGCCGGGTTCGCCGTTCAGGGCGTGGTAGCGGCGGGCGATCTTCCAGGCGGTCTCGACGGCTTCGGCGCCGCCGCCGGAGAAGAAGGTGTGCTCGATGTCGACGGGGGCGATCCGGGACAGCCGCTCGGCGAGTTCGATCGCCGTCGGGTGCGCGGAGCCGAGCCACAGCGGGCTGTAGCACAGCTCGCGCAACTGCTTCTGAGCCGCCTCGGCGAACTCGGGGCCGTAGGAGTAGCCGAGCTGGCAGCAGTACAGCCCCGACAGGCCGTCGACGTAGCGCCTGCCGTCGGCGTCCTCGACGTACGGGCCCTCTCCTCGCCGAATGACGAGGAGGTCCTGGCCCTCCGGGCCCAGTGAGCCGTTGGGGGTCATGTGGAGCAGCAGGTGCCGGGCCGCGGTGGCGGACAGTTCGCCGGCCGGAGCGCGGGTGCCGGTGGTCATGACGCCTCGCTCCCCGTGGACAGTCCCATCGCCGGCTCCGTCGGCAGCAGGCCCTCCTGTTTGCCGGAGCCGCCGAGCCTGCGCACCAAGGCGACCAGGACGAGCGCCACGACGGCGACCGCGATGAGCAGCGCGCTGACGGCCGTCACCGTCGGGTCGACGTCGAACTGGAGGACGTTGAACACCTGGACGGGCAGGGTCGTGGTGTCCACCGAGGACAGGAACATGGAGATGAAGAACTCGTCGAAGCTGGTGATGAAGGAGAAGATCGCGGCGGCGATCATCCCGGGCATGGCCAGCGGGAGCGTGATGCGCCGGGCGACGGTGAGACGGCTGGCGCCCATGCTGGCCGCCGCGTCCTCCAGCCGTTCGTCGATGCCCTGCAGGGTGGCCATGAGGATCATCACGGCGATCGGCGCGGCCAGCACGGTGTGGCCGAGCGCGATGGCGATCGGACTGCCGAGCATCGCGGCGGGTTCGAAGAGCAGGAACAGGCCGAGGGCGATGACGACCTGGGGGATAACCAGGGGTGCCAGGACCAGGCCGTAGACGGCTGAGCGCAGCGGCAGCCTGCTGCGCACCAGGGCGGTCGCCGCGGTCGTGCCCAGGACGAGCGAGAACACGGTGGTGAGCGAGGCGACCAGGGCACTCAGGGAGAGCGCGGCCGGCCACTTGCTGCCTTCGGCGAACAGTTGCCTGTACCAGCCGAGCGTCCAGGAGTCCGGCGGGAAGGACCCGAACGCGTCGCTGCCGAAGGAGGTCACGACGATGAGGACGATGGGCAGGGCCAGGAACAGCAGGACCAGCGTGGACAGGACCGTCAGGGCGATCCGGCCCGTCACTGTGGAACGCAGCGCGATCATGACGTACCCCTGTTCTTCGCCGTCTCGCTCACGGCCTTGATCAGCCGCAGCAGGAGCAGACCCGCGAAGGTGAGGAGCAGCAGGATGATGCCGAGCGCGGCGGCTCCGTTCCACTGGCTCTGCTTCATGACCTGCTCGCTGATGAGTGCGGCCACCATGGTCTGCTTGGGGCCGCCCATGAGGGCGGGGGTGAGGTAGTAGCCGAGGCAGAGGATGAAGCACAGGATGCCCGCGTTGACCAGGCCGGGAGCGACCATCGGCAGGTAGACCCGGCGGAAGATCGTCAGCCTGCCCGCGCCCATGCTGGCGGCGGCGGCCGGCAGCCGGCGGTCGATGCCCTTCATGACCGCGTACAGCAGCAGCACGGTGTAGGGCAGCATCACCGAGGTGGTGCCGATGACCACGCCGAGCTCGTTGTAGAGCATCTGGAACGGGGCACCCGGGACGTCCAGGTCCGTCAGGGCGTTGTTGATGACGCCGTGTTCACCGAGCAGGATGATCCAGCCGTAGGTGCGGACCAGGGCGCTGATGAAGTGCGGCACGATGACGATGACCATCACCAGACCTGCCCACAGCGGCTTGAGCCGGGAGACCGCGGCGGCCAGCAGGAAGCCGATGACGAGGCTGAGCAGCGAGGTCTCGGCGGAGATCCGCAGCGTGGTGAGGAGAACCTTCAGGTTGGAGCCCTGCAGGGCGTCCGCGTACCAGTGCAGCGTCCAGCCGCCGTCCTCGCTCTTGAGGCTGAGGAGCAGGGTGCTGAAGATCGGGTAGACGAACAGCACCAGCAGATAGACGACCACGGGGGCGGCGTTGAGCAGCCCGAAGCGGGTGCGCCGCTCGGACAGCGCGCGGCGCAGCCGCCCCTGGGAGGCCGCGGGAGCCTTGGTGCCCGGGGCGGGAGGTGCGGGGGCGAGAACCGATCCGGCCATGTCACCCGCCTCCTTCCACCGCGAACACGCTGACGTCGTCGGGGTCGGCGGCCAGGCTGACCTGTTCGCCGATGACGGGGGCCCGTCCGGCCGGGAGTTCCAGCCGTACGAGGCCGGTGTCGGCGTCGCCCGCCGGGCGGACGGTGACGCGGACGAGGGTTCCCACGTAGGTGACCGTCTCGACGGTCCCGGTACAGAAACCGTCGCCCGGCGTACACAGCCGGAGCCGGCCGGGCTGCACCGCGGCCCGTACGCGGGCGCCCTCCGCTCCCGCCTGGGGGCGGGCCTTGAGCAGGCCTCCCGTGTCCAGCCGTACGAGGGTCTGCGCGCCGTCACCGGGCCGCTGCTGGACGGTGCCCGGGAGGAAGTTGGCCGCGCCGAGGAAGTCGGCGACGAACGGGGTGCGCGGGCGCTCGAAAAGCTCGCGCGGGGTGTCGAACTGGTCGATCCGCCCGTCCCGCATCACCGCGATCCGGTCGGACAGGACCAGCGCCTCCTCCTGGTCGTGCGTCACATAGATGACGGTCAGGCCGAGTTCCTGCTGGATGCGCTTGATCTCGGTCTGCAGCTGGTCTCGCAGCTTCTTGTCCAGGGCGCCGAGCGGCTCGTCCATGAGGATCACCGGCGGCCGGTAGACCAGCGCCCGGCACAGCGCGACGCGCTGCTGCTGGCCACCGGACAGTTCGCGGGGCCGGCGGCGGGCCATGGCGGAGAGTCCGGCGATCTCCAGGGTCTCGCCCACCCGGCGGCGCAGCTCCGCCTTGGGCACACCCCGCAGTTGGAGCGGGAAGGCGACGTTCTCCCACACCGACATGTGCGGGAACAGCAGGTACTGCTGGAAGACGAAGCCGAGGCCGCGCTTCTGCGGCGCGAGGCGGGTCACGTCACGGCCGCCGACGACGATGCTGCCGGAGTCGGGCTCGCAGAAGCCGGCGATCATCATCAGGGTGGTGGTCTTGCCGGAACCGGAGGACCCCAGGAAGGTGACGAACTCTCCGCCCGCGATCTCCATCGAGACCGTGTCGACAGCGGTCACGCCGCTGTACGTCTTGCGCAGGTCCGTGACGGAGAGGGGCTTTCCGGTGCCGGTCCCCGGCGGCGGGGAGACCGCCGGGGACGACTTGTGCTGGGACTTCAGGCGCAGCTCAGGCATTGACCCACTCCTGCCAGCGCTTCGTCACGGCCGCCTCGTTCTTGATCCACCACTCGACGTCCAGGTCGAACCCGGACTTCAGGTGCTCGGGCGAGCTGGCCAGGTTCCCGGCGGCGGCCGGGGAGAGCTTCTTGTAGGCGGCGGGCACCACCGGGGCCATCGGGTAGACCTCGGCGTAGGCGGCCTGGATCTCGGGACGCAGCGCGAAGTCGACGAGCTGGTAGGCGGCGTCGCGGTTCGCGGCCCCCTTGGGGATACAGAACCCGTTGCTCTGCCGGCGGGCGCCGTTCCACTGGTACGCGAGCGGCGAGCCCCCCTTGATCAGGTCGTCGAGACGGCCGTACCAGACGCTGGAGGCGACGACCTCCTTGCGGCCCAGCAGCACGCCGGGGAGGGCGCCGGTGTCCCAGTACTTGCGGACGGAGCCCTGGATGTTGTCGAGGGACTTGAAGGCGCGCTCCACATCGAGGGGGTACAGCTTGTCCAGGGGCACGCCGTCGGCCAGGAGGGCGAACTCCAGTTCGGGCAGGTCGGCGTCCCGGGCCTGGAGGGCACGGCTGCCCTTGAACGCCTTGGTGTCCCAGAAGTCCGCCCAGCTCTCGGGCTTCTTCCCGTCGAAGGAGTCGGTGCGGTACGCCATGACACTGGCCCAGTAGTTCTTGCCGACGCCGTGGGACATCATCAGCGACTCGGCGATACCCGCGTTCTTGGTGCTCCTCAGCCGGTCGTAGTCGAGCGCCTCGGTCGCGTCCTCGTCCTTGAAGCGCACCACGTCGGCCATCGAGGTGTCGATCACATCGAACTGCGGGCGGCCCTGCTTGATCTGGGCGAGCAGTTGCGCGTAGGCGATGTTCACCACCTTGATCTGGATGCCGGTCTCCTTGGTGAACGCGTCGTAGACCGCCTTCTGGTTGGCGTCGCCGTACGTGCCACCGCTGTTGCGCACGACGAGCGTCTTGGAGCTGTTGCCGCTGCCTGCGGTCGTGCTGCGGCTGCTGCCGGTGCCACAGGCACTCAGGGCGGACGCGGCGGCGAGACCCGCCGTGACTCCGCCGACTCCGCGCAGGAACAGCCGGCGGTCTATCCGGGAATCTCTCATCGTGTGCCTCCTGGGGTGGTGCTGCTGCTGGGAAGGGGTGGCAGGGGAGTGGGGTACGC
>NZ_LIQQ01000189.1 GCF_001418565.1 Streptomyces graminilatus
GGCGGGAGCTGTCCAGAAGGGGGTGGCCGACCGTGAACGCCGGGCGCGAGGAGCAGGGGCGGAATCAGGCGAAGGAACGGGAGGGGTGGGAGGGGTGGGAGGAACGGGAGGAGTGGCTCGACACCGCCCCGCCGAACCGCTGGCCGATCCCGCCCCCGGACGGCTGGACCGCAGAGGACCTCGACCGCATCCCCGGCCTCCCGTCGCACACGGAACTGCTCGACGGAAGCCTCGTCTTCGTCAGCCCGCAGACACGGTTCCATGCCCGCGCGCTGCGCCTGCTGGAGCGCGCTCTTCTGGAACAGGCCCCTGGCACCCTGGATGTCATGTCATGTCATGTCATGTCACGGATGACGGTGAGGCTGGACGCCAGGAACCGTCCCGAACCGGACGTCATCGTCGTACGGGAGACGGCGAACACCGGCCCGGACCAGACGTGGTACGAGCCGGAGGATGTCCTCTTGGCGGTGGAGGCGGTCGCCGCCGACACCCGGGACCGGGACCGCGAGGTCAAGCCCCGCAAGTACGCGGTGGCCGGGGTGGCACATTTCTGGCGGGTCGAGCAGGACGGCGACAAGGGGCTCCCGGTCGTCCACGTCTACGAACTCGACCCCGCCACCAAGGCCTACGCCCTCACCGGCATCTTTCACGACCGCCTCAAGCCGGCCGTGCCCTTCGACATCGACACCGACCTGACGGCGATCGATCGCCGACCGGGTTCATGACCGCGCCAGCTCCGGCCGCTTCTGGTAGTCCGTGAAGCCGATGACGTTGCCCCAGGGGTCGGCGATCTCGACGGTCCAGCCCGTGGCGACGGAGAGCGGCGCGTCGAGCGGGGCAATGCCGGCGGCCGCGAGAGCGCGGGCCGCCGCCTTGGCGTCCGGCACCTCCAGCCAGATCCGGGGCGAGGCCCACGGCGGCGCCCGGTGCCCGAGCGCCTCCTCGACGCGCAACAGCAGCCCCGGCGTCTCGGCGCCGACCCGCAGCACGGCGATCCCGGCCTCGTCGAGCCGGGCGGTGATCCCGAACCCGGCCCGCTGATAGAAGGCGACCGCCTCGGCGAGATCCCCGACGGGCAGCAGCACGTTGTCGAAACCGAGCAGTTCGTACGACTCGTTATCTGACATGGCGTCAGATTAAGGGGCGGGTCGCGGGAATCGGTGGAGGCTGGAGACGGCAGGTGGATGCGATGACCAGCGCGGTCAGGTGGTCCGCTTCGCCTGCCCGGCGTAGAGGACCTCGGCCACATCGAGGCTGACCTTGGCCCCGATCGAGTCGGGGAGGGTGACGATCTCGCCGGGGGCGTGGATGCGGTGGGTGGTGTAGTCGTGGCCTGTGGGGTCGGTCAGGACGTGCAGGCGTTGGTGCTTGCGGTCGACGACGACGTAGACAGGCACGTTGGCACCGGCATAGGCGGCGACCTTGGTCTGTAGGTCGGCCTTCCAGTTGCTGGAGGTGACCTCCAGAACGAGTCGGAAAGCCACCGGCTCGTAGCAGTTGTTCTCGACGTGGTGGTCTTCGATGTCGGCGTCGACGACGACCAGATCAGGGATGGCGTAGTCCTCGGTACCGCTGGGCAACCACAGGCCGACGCCTTGGAATACCTCGGTCTCGCTTCCGTCGATGCCGGCTGCGGTGAACGGGCGAGTGAGCCTGGCCAGGGCACGGGCGTGGGTGATGTCCGGGAGCGGGGACACGAGGATCACGCCTGCGATGATCTCGACGCGATTGCCCGGATTGCGCTCCATGAGTCGGTTCGCCTCCGCGATCAGCGGACGTTCGCCGTGGGGCTGCCCGACAGCTGTTGCGGACATCAGGTGCCTCCTGTCGGGCTGGTGTCGAGGCCATCATCGTGGGCCGGGAGGGCCGGGCGTGCCCCCTTCGCACGGCGTTACCCGAAGGTGTGCCGGGCACACGGGAGGGCCCCGTTTCCAGTGGAAAAGGGGCCCTCGACGACCTGCGTACGCCCGCTCAGCCCACAGCGATCCGGTTCTTCCAGTAGCTCTTCGCGGAGAGAACCTCCCGCCCGGAGCCCGGGACCACCGACGCCTTGCCGCCGGCGTAGAAGCGGACGGAGCCGTCCGCGCGGACGGCCCACAGGTCGGGCACGGTGTCGCCGTTGACATCCGGGGTGCCGAGCACGTTGAGCATGCTTGCCCTGTCCCAGCCGGCGGGCGCGTAGTCGGTGTCGGTGCCCCCGGCCGAACCCCCGCCGCTGGCCAGCTGCGTACGGCTGTTGTGCCCACTGTCGGCGCCGCCCTGCTGGTAGGTCTCCTGCCCGTGCAGGCGTTCGCGGTTCCGCCGGACCCCGCCGCGGCCGAACGGGGCCGTGAGGACACCCTCAAACTGGAGACGCTCGATCCGGAAGTGCCCATCGAGGGCGTGACCGAGGACAGGAACCTGGAGACCCTCAGGGCGACGGTGCCTCCCAACCGGGTGCAGCCTCCGCCGAATACGACGACAACGCCGGTCGGCACGGGAAGCGTCGACTTCGGCTCGGCCACGACCGCGACAACGGCAGCCGTCCGTTCCGGCGCCACCGCCCAACAGGTGGCGGACCCGAAACCGGTCGGCACCCTTCCCGTCAGCCTCGGCCAGGCCCCCGACCAGGCTGCCCCCAAAGGCATCTGGGATGTCAGGGTCTACGGTCGCACCGAGTCCGTCGCCCAGGGTGTGGACGGCACCGTCGTGGGTGTCCAGGCCCCGGCGACCGGATCCGTTCCGATCTCGGTCAGGGTCAACTACGCCAAGTTCAAGAGCCTCTACGGCGCCGACTGGGCCTCCCGTCTCACGTTCGTGCAGTTCCCCGAGTGCTACCTCGACACCCCGCAGATCGAGGCGTGCCAGGAATACGTGGAACTGGAGACGACGAACGACACGGCAGCCCAGGCGGTGACGGCGATCGTCGACACGGCGGCCGACGGGACGGTCACCCCGGCCTCGGCGAGACCTGAGCCCATATCCGGCGGACCGTCAATAGCCCAGGTCTCCTACCGCAGTTCATCCACCGCCACAGGGACCGCCGTGGCAGCCTCCGGTGACCGTGCCGCCGTGGGCGTGGTCGACTCCGGCCAGGGCAACGGCGGTTCGTTCAAGGCGACGCCTCTCGCGTCGAGCGGCAAGTGGGCGGCCGGCGGATCCTCGGGCGCCTTCACCTGGTCGTATCCGCTGACCGTCCCGGCGGCGCCCGCGGGACCGGCCCCGAGCATCTCGCTCGGTTACAACTCGCAGACCGTGGACGGCCGTACGGCGGTCTCCTCGCCGCAGGTGTCCTGGATCGGCGAAGGCTGGGACTACGACCCCGGCCACATCGAACGCCGGTACCGGAGCTGCCAGGACGACCGCAAGACGCTCAAGTCCGGTATCCCCAACAACAAGGCGGCGAAGGACAAGACGTCCGACCTGTGCTGGGTGTCGTACAACGCGGTGATGTCGCTGGCGGGCAGGACCACCGAACTCGTGCGGGACGCACCCGCCGGCAGCAACCCCGAGACCGACACCGAGGTCTACCGCCCCATGCAGGACGACGGCACCCGCGTCGAGCGCCGTGTGGCCGGTACGAACAGGGACGACAACGGCGAGTACTGGATCGTCACCACCACCGACGGCACCAAGTACTACTACGGCCTCAACAAGGTGGGCGGCGGCCACGCCGACACCGACTCCGTCTCCACCGTCCCGGTCTTCGGCAACCACCCGGGCGAGCCGTGCAACTCCACGGTCTTCGCCAACTCCCGTTGCGGCGCCGGTAAGCAGCAGGCCTGGCGCTGGGGCCTGGACAAGGTCGTCGACGTCCACGGCAACACACTGGTCATCAGTTGGAACCAGGAGAAGAACCACTACGCCGTGAAGAAGAAGTTCACGGCGCCGGAGCAGTACGACCGCTTCGCCTACCCGAGGATCATCGAGTACGGCATGCGCGCGGACCTGACGAAGCCGTCGGCGACGGTCGAGTTCGGTGCCGAGCAGCGCTGCCTGGAGTCGGCGGCGGCGTGCGACGACGACAACTTCGCCAAGACCGACGACCCTGGCGCGTACCGCCTCTGGTGGGACACGCCAGGCAACCTCAACTGCAAAGCCACGTCGAAGATGTGCCCCGCGTTCCCGTCCTTCTGGACGCAGATGCGCCTGGCCACGATCACGACGAAGGGGGCCCGGCCCGGTCAGACGGGCCTCGGCAAGGTCGACACGTACACCCTGAACCAGTCCTTCCCGAAGGACTGGTACGACACGGCCCCCAGCCTCTGGCTGAACTCGATCACCCGCCGCGGCTTCGCTCCCGGCGACAGCACCGGAATCCTCCAGCACACGGACGGCGTCAGCTTCTCCGAGTACAAGGTCGGATCGACCTCCCCGCTGAGGGTGCGCCTGCGCGACAAGCAGCTCCCGAACCTGGTCCGCACCGGCCCGGGCGACCAGCGCCCCGGCTTCACCCGCCCTCGCATCGGCACGGTGTCCACGGAGAGCGGTGGCGACGTCGAGGTCGAGTACCAGGGCGGTTGCGCGATCGAACCGGCCACGGACAAGGGCCGCGACAACGGTACGTGTTACCCGGTCCGCTGGTCTCCGGACGGCGACGAGAAGACCCCCGCGAAGGCGTGGTTCAACAAGTACGTCGTCGCCTCCGTCACGGAGCGGGACAAGGTCACCTCGCACGGCCAGGACATACACACCCTGTACGAGTACACGGGCCCTGCCTGGTCCAAGAGCGACGACGAGTTCACCCGCCCGTCCCTGCGCACGTTCAGCGACTGGCGGGGCTACCGCGAGGTGGCGGTGACGAAGGGCAGCTCCACCGTAGGGAACGGCATCCTGCAGACCCAGTCGTACTCCAAGACCCGCTATTTCCTGGGTGTGGGGGGCCAGGTCAAGGACTCCGAGGACAAGTACACACTCCTCGCGGACGACGACCGGCAGTACGCGGGCATGACGGCGGAGACCATCACCTACCGCGACTCCGGGAAGAAGGTCCAGCAGCGCACCCTGAACTTCCCCTGGTCGAAACAGACCGCGTCCCGCCCGAGGGAGGCGGAGGACGCCACGGACATGGAGCCGCTCCTGGCCCACCGCAGCGGAGTCAGGCGTACGGACGAGATCCAGACCGTCGACACGAGCTGGCGCGCGGTCCGCACCCTCACGGCGGTCGACGACTCGTACGGCCTGCCGATCCAGGTGGAGACGGCGGTGGTCAAGCCGAACGGCAGCGCCGAGACACTCTCCGACCAGACGTGCACGGTGACGACGTACGTCCACAACCCGGCGGCCTGGCTGATCGGCCTGCCCAAGTCCCAGCGCAGTACGGGCACTTCGTGCGCCGGGCTCGGGACGGCGGACCCGGAGACCAAGCTCATCAAGTCGGTGAGCTACAGCTACGACGGAAGTACCAGCGGCATCGAGATCCCCTCGAAGGGGCAGGTGACGACCGTCACCGACGTCGACGGCACCGGAACGTCGGACGTGGTCGCCGCGAGGGCGACGTACGACCCGCTGGGCCGCATCCGTACGGTCACGAAGCCGGGGGCGGGCACGACGAGGACCGAGTACACGCCCGGTGACGGCGGCGGCCCGGTCACCGCCGTGACGACGACCAACGCCTTGGGTCACGCCGTCACCACGACCTTCGACCCCGGCCGGAGCCTGGCGCTGACGGTCACCGACGCCAACAACCGTGTCACGCGCAGCGAGTACGACGCCCTAGGCCGCATGGTGAGGGGCTGGTCCCCGTCGCGCTCGGCGGGCGGTAAGCCGGACGTGGTGATCTCCTACGATTCGGCGATCGCCAACGGCAAGGTGACCCGCCCCGCCGCCGTCACCACCAGCACGCTGAAGGACGACGGCACCTACAGCAGACAAGTCACCCTCTACGACGGCCTGTTGCGCCAGGTACAGACGCAGTCGGAGGCGCACGGCCCCGGCCGCGTCATCAGCGACACGACGTACGACGACCACGGACTGGTGGACGAGCAGAAGGGCGCCTACCTGGCGAAGGGCGATCCCGCCACGGCGCTCTTCAGCCCCAGGTCCGAGACCCTGATCCCGAGCAAGGTCAAGTTCCGCTACGACGGTCTGGAACGCCCGTACCGCGAGTCGACGTACCACGCCGGCGAGTTCAAGTACGAGACGGATACGACCTACAGCGACACGAGCACGTACGTGGACCCGCCCGGCTCGACCGCCCCCCGAACCCGCACCTTCACCGACGCCCTGGGCCGCGTCACCTCGATCCTCCACTACAAGGACGCGGCCGCCACGGACCAGGGCCGCACGACGACGTACACCTACGACGCCCGTGGCTACCGGACCGAGGTGAAGGACCCGGCGGGCAACGTCTGGTCGTACAAGTACGACGCACGGGGCCGCGTCGTCTCCACCACGGACCCGGACGTGGGCAGGACGGACACCTGGTTCGACGACGCGGACCGCCCGAACAAGGTGACGGACGCGGAGAATCGGACGACGTTCACGGAGTACGACGAACTCGGCCGTGTCCGGTACGTCCGAGAGGGCTCGGCGACCGGCGCCGCGGTGAAGTCGTTCACGTACGACATGGCCGGGGCGCTGGGCCTGCCGGTCGCGTCGACCCGGCACTCCTCGCAGGGCGACTACACGAACCGCGTCACGGGCTACGACACGGAGTACCGCCCCACGGGCACCGAGACGACAATCGCGTCCAACCCCCTGACCGCAGGCCTCTCGGGCACGTACGCGTACAAGTACACGTACACGCCCACCGGAAACCCCTTGTCGGTGACGCTGCCGGCGATCGGCGGCCTGCCGCAGGAGAAGGTGGTCACCCGCTACAACAGTGACGGCCTCCCGGAGTCCACATCAGGCCTGACCTGGTACACGGCGGACGTCACCTACTCCCCGTACGGCGAGCCCCTGCGCACGGTGTCGGGCGCACAGCCCTACCGCGTCTGGACGACGAACTTCATCGACCCGTCCACAGGCCGCCTCCAGCGCACGGTCGCGGACCGCGAGACGGCGGACCCGCACCGCATCACGGACAGCTACTACTCGTACGACGAGTCGGGCATGATCACGTCCAACTCCCGTCAGCTGACGGACGGTTCGACCACCCCACCCTGGGACACGCAGTGCTTCACGTACGACGTGATGGGTGAGCTGGCCAACGCCTGGACGTCGAACATCACGCCCGTCGACGGCAAGAGCTGCAAGGCCGCGAACGGCACGACGTGGGGCCATCGCCAGGACTACGGGCCCTCGTCGGGCCCGGTGGCGGACGCCCCGGACACGGCGTCGGACGCGACGGCCCCGGACGACTCGCTGAAGTCGACCCTGCTGGCCACGACTCCGGACGCGACGACGGTCTCCACGGGCGCGACGGCGTACCGCCAGTCGTTCACGTTCGACTGGCTCGGCAACCGCGCCGCGATGACGGAGTACAACCCGGCGGACGCGACGAAGAACGTCACCCTCAAGTACGGCTATGGCAACGCCCAGGGCAAGCAGCCGCACACGCTGGGCTCGATCACGTCCAGCCCGGCTGGCCAGGGCAGCGGTTACCAGTACGACGCCGTCGGCAACACGAAGGTCCGCGACCTGTCGGCGACGACGCAGAACCTGACCTGGACGCAGGAGAACAAGCCGGCCACGATCACGGACGACGGCAAGACAACGACGTACATCTACGACGCCAACGGCAACCGCCTCCTGGAGAAGTCGCCGTCGGGCTCGACCCTGTACCTGGGCGAAACAGAGGTGACGACGGACGCGAGCGGCACGATCGTGCGCGCCTCACGTTCGTACGCCCACCCCGGCGCCCCGACAGTGGTCCGCACGACGAGCAACGGCGCGACAACGGGCCACAAGCGCAACGTGATGTTGTCCGACCACCTGGGCACGTCCAACACGACGATCGAGGTCACGAACACCACGCAGCCGGTAACCCGCCGAGCTTTCAAGCCGTACGGCGAGGTGCGTGGGCCGAAGCCGGCGAGCTGGCCGAACAAGCGGGGTTACCTGGGCGTCGGGATTGGGCTTACGCACATGGGGGCGCGGGAGTACGACCAGGGGTCGGGGCGGTTCCTGTCGGCGGACCCGATCATCGACATAGCGGACCCGCTCCAGATGAACGGGTATGCGTACAGCGGCAACAGTCCCATCAGTAAAAGCGATCCCACGGGATTGCGTCCCGCCGTCGACTGTGGGACCCGGCCTGACCCCAATTCAGAGAACACCACTCCTGGCCACGCTCCGGTCAAGAAGAAGAGTTCGCAGAACTATTCGGCTGCGGTCGACGATGGAAATGTCGCCCCTCCTGCCTTCAAGAAGAAGTATCAAGAGGTCTACCCAGGCGTCTACGTCGACCGGAGTTGGGAATACGCCGATAGGTATGAGCAACAGCTCTGGAAGGACGCTGCCAACTGGTGTCAAGAAGACGGAGCGTCCTGTCTGGCCACTTCTGAGGACGAGCAAGTAGGCCAGAACATCTTGACCCATATCAAATTCCTCGCCTGTATGCACCTCGGGCGAGAAAGTGGCTGTCTCGGCAAAATCCCCGCGCTCGGCGCGGTGGCCATGATTGCTATGACCGGCGTAGGGGAAAGGCCTGGGGGACTGGGAGTTGGCGGAAATCGCTCTTCCCAGAGTTCCGGCCCTTGCAGCCAATGTTTCCTGGCAGGCACAGATGTTCTGCTGGCGGATAAGTCATCAAAGGACATCGAGGATATACGGGTCGGCGATGAGGTGCTGGCGACCGATCCCGAGACAGGGGAAACCGGCCCGCGCAAGGTAACCCGCCTGATCATCACTGAAGACGACAAGCGCTTCAACGAGCTTTCCATTGCCACCGAAGACGGCATCGAGAAGCTCACAGCCACCAATGAACATCCCTTCTGGGTGCCCGAACTCGGCCACTGGGTGGCGACGCGCAACCTCGCGGTTGGTATGCACCTGCGTAAGCCGGACGGCTCAACCGTCACGGTCGCCGCAAACCGCCCCTTCTCAAAGCGTGCCCGCACGTACAACCTGACGGTCGATGACCTTCACACGTACTATGTGCTGGCGGGCGGGACTCCGGTCCTCGTTCACAACAGCAACTGCGGTGGGCGTTGGAAGTTGGGTGAAGATTATTCCAAGCCCAATAAGAATGGTGTCGCGCCATCCCTGTCCACCATGCGTAAGCGGTTCTGGAAGAACGAAGCGATGGAGCCGGACGCCGCAGACCAATACGGTGCTGCGAACATCAGCCGAATGAAGCGCGGATCGGCCCCACAGCGACAGCGTCCGGACGGATCGTGGGAATCGATGGAACTGAGCCATGAACCAATTCCCGAGCGGGATGGTGGTATGTTGCTAACGCCGCGATGGCCAGAGGATCATGCCATCATGGATCCTGGCGGATACCGTAGGCTCCCACCCGGCTACTAACGCTGCGAACGGGGCGCGGCACTGGGGCCCTCTAGTGCCGCGCCCATGCGTGATGTTCAAGTCGGGACGATCTGGGAGGATTAGGGTGAGCGTAAGCGGGGCTCAGGCAGCGGCCTTTTTCCGTGAGATCGTTGGGACTCGTACCGTTTGGTGGGTTCGAGACGATGATGGCAGTCCGACCCCGGTCTCAAGTTCTGGGAGACCAGCTTTTCCCTATTGGTCGTCGGAGGCCCGTGCGCAGCGCGCCGCTCAGATATGGGGTCCTCAATTCCGTGCTGTTTCAATGCCGCTGGATCATTGGCGAAGCGCGGCTTTGCCGGATCTAGCCAAGGATGACTTCCGGGTTGGGATTAACTGGAGTGGACAGCACCTAACCGGATGGGACTTCACTGTCGATGAAGTAATCAATCGTCTCACTCACGCGCTCGGCGAGCCACCATACGACCGGTAGAGTCGGTCGAGTGACGACTGTTCGATCGTTGCTATTGCGAATCTGAAGCCCCATCGGGTGTGACTGATGGGGCTTCAGAGGTGTTTGACGGCAGTAGTTGACGGCAACGTCAGCGGACGGCGGCTCCGCACAGCGGGGGGTCGCCGCCGTCGTTGCGAGTCGCCTCGTCGTTGGTGGGACAGTCCAGGGCGGTGCTGAGGGTGTCGATGGCGTCGCGCTGGAGGCGGAGTCGGACGTGGGCGTACACCGAAGCGGTGACGCCGATGTGGGCGTGGCCGAGGAGTTCCTTGATCACGACGAGTTCGACGCCCTGCTCCAGGAGCAGCGTCGCCGCCGAATGGCGGAGGTCGTGGAAGCGGATGCGGCGGAGGCCGGCATTGCGGAGAAGTGTGGTGAAGGTGCGGGTGAGGTTGGTCGGGTCGATCGATCCGCCCTGCGCGGTAGTGAACATGTGCCCGCTGTGCTGCCACGTGGTGCCTGCTGCCTCGCGCTCGTGCTGCTGCTGTTCGTGGTGGTGCTTCAGCGAGTGGAGGCAGCGGGTGGGGAGGGCGATGCGGCGTTCGGAGGCCCGGGTCTTGGTCGGCAGCGTGGTGAGCCCGTCTGAGCTGGTGCGCTGCAAGGTGCGGCGGATGGCGGCGGTTCCCGTGTCAAGGCGACCCGCTGACGCGGGTCGCGCGCGGCACGGCCGCCCACCCGGCCCGCTCTCGGCTCCGCCACCGCGGGCCGGCCAGCGACCAGGCCGCGCAGAAGCGCGTAGCGGACGACCGGAAGCGGGCGAAGACCAGACGCTCCCGAACGGCGAGCACCAGGCCGACGGCGAGGCGGCGACGGGGAGTTGGCCGGTGCGCAGCACGGCGGTGGGGTCGGTCGGCTCCATGGGCTTTACCCACCTTCCCGGGTCGGGGCCCGCGTCGGGCAAGGCCAGGGGGCCACTCGTTCAAATTCCGGGCAGGGGCACAGCCTGCCCGAGTTGCCGGGCCAGCGTACGGCCCCCTGACCATGCCCGACCCCAACCCGGGCAGGACACCGGCCAAAGCCCACTCCACCTCCCTCACGCGCAAAGCCGTCTGACGGCAACGCCGACGGCAACAGGGGTGCACAACGCGGCACTTCCACGCACACCTGCGTACAAGCCGAATAGCGCTCACCTGCGAAAACGCAGATGACGGCCCCCGAGCGAGCACACGTACTATGTGCTGGCGGGCGAGACGCCGATCCTGGTTCACAACTCAAGCTGCCAATTCTGGTCGGGGGCCGACTATAACGGTCAGCGCATTTATCAGCGGGATGATCTGGTGAATCCGGGCTACTTTTCGCCTGCAGGCAAGTATGGTCGAAGTAATCTCAAGAGAATGCAGCAGGGGCTGGCACCGATCGGCCCGGACGGCAAGCCGCTAAACCTTCACCACATGCTCCAGACGCAGGACGGGCCGATCGCTGAGGTGACGCACTCCATACACTTCGGGAACTATAATCAGCTGCACTGGAAGGCAGGCACCAGGATCCCCGGCGGAATCGATCGCGATGCCTTCAACGCCTGGAAATCCCAGTACTGGAAAGACAGAGCGGCAGGATTTGGTGGATGATGAGCGCAATCGAGGCCAGTGAGCGACTGATCGAGCTGGTTCGCGGCAACGACGACATCGCGAATCATGCAGATGGCTGCGACGCAGGGACGATCGCCATCGCTGAGCGCGACCTAGGCGTCATGTTCCCTCCCTCCTATCGCCGTGTGATCGGAGAGTTCGGGACCTGGGATATCGCTGGCGAAGAGTTCCTCGGCGTGTATCAGACACCTGCCATGGGGCAGAAGCTGTTGGGCTCCGTAGCTGAGACCCTGGATGCTTGCACTCAGTACGGAATGCCCCCCGACCTGATCGTTGTAATGTTTGATGGAATGGGCGGCTTGATTGTTCTCGACTCCTCCAAAGTGGATCAGGAAGGCGAGTATCCGGTCCTCGTTTGGAATCCTGGCGTCGCCGACCGTCAGGGCATGGAGAGGCTCGGAGACGATTTCGGGTCTTTCGCTCTCGCCCTGTGCTGGCGGGCTGTGACTCGCTGGCGAGAATCGGGCTAAAGCTGAAATTTGGGTGAAAAGCGAGAAGCCCCGCCAGGCTTTTCTGGCGAGGCTTCTGCCGTTATTTACTCGTCAGGGGGCTGCCTGTGCGACTTCCCCGGCAGTCATGTAGGAGTCGGCGAGCCAGGACATGTACAGGTCCTTGTCCCGTGCGTGCACGTCGTCGTACTCGGCCAGGGCTGTTTCCAGGGCGGGGACTGCGCGGCATGGGTGTCGGAGTTCCCTCCAGCATCGGAGCACGTAGTCCACGTGGCACAGCCGCGTGGTGCGCTCCCGTAGCCGCTCGGGCAAGTCGCTTCCGACTCGGCGGCCCCCCGGCCGTCGCGGCGCTTCGATCACGCGGGCAGAGCAGCCAGAGCCGCGTCCCACGGATACGCCTCCACGTCACCGTGCTTGGGCACATGAGGGATGAATCCTCCATCGCCAAGAAGCACAGTCACTCCGCAGTCCCGGAGAATGGACACGCTCCGTTTGAGCGCCGGGTGAGCCGCCTGGGCCTGGTTCAGGTAGGGCAGGGCAACGAGCGGTAGGCGTAGCCCGATCCCCTCCGTGACGAGTCCGAGAGCGAGTGTGTCGGCGTGGCCGTCAGCCCACTTTGTCAGCGTGTTGAGCGTGGCGGGGGCTACGAGGATCGCGTCCGGCGGTGGCAACACGTCGGATTCGGCAGGCAACTTGTACTGGTGGCGTACGGGATACCCGGTCAGTTCACGAAGCTCGGCAATGTCGTTCTCGAGCCAGCGGTGGGCCGAGGGGGTGAGGACGAGACAGACGTCCCATCCGGCGCCTTGGGCCTTGCGTATGCCCGTAGCGACGGACTGGGCGGGCGGAGCAGCGCAGGAGATCAGATAGAGAACCTTGGTCACCCGGGCAGTCCACACCGTGTGGCGAGGGCCTGCAAGCGCGCCTCGGGACCGATCCGGACGACGCGGTCATGGTGGCGTACGTGCACGCCAACTCCGGGCCCGGCCGGGTGGTGTGGGCGCACAGCGCGCACGCGCACCTCGTGCAGCCGGACCCGTACCCGCTCGCGCTGCTGGCCCGTATCCGCGCGCTCCGCGCCGGGAACACCGCCACCTGATCGTCGCCCCTGGGCCCGGGGACCGACACGCAGCGCACATCGGTCACTGGGCCCCCATCGGGCCGTCCTTCTCCTACTGCTGCGGGATGTCGGCCAGAGTCTCCGCGGCAGCGGCCGCAGTCAGTCCCACCAGAACTCCCATTCGTGGCGCGTCATGAGCTCCTCGGGGTATGCCTCCCAGTCTCTGGACGGGTCCTCGTGGAACCAGTCCGGGCAGGCAACGTAGTGCTCGGCCGTCAGAACTCGGGCTTGGTCGATGGCTGTCGGTGGAGAGGCGACCGAGACATAGAGACTTGTGTGTCCGAAGCCCACGACACGCATTCCGAACCGGTCTTCCCAAGAGCGGAGGACCGCCGACAGCTCTTCCACGCTGATGTGGTTGGCCGGCCCGGACCAGTTGAGGGCGGCGGGTGCGTCAGCTCCCCGGGAGACCTCCACGAGTGCCAGACACTGGGCCCGACTGCTGCGGACCAGTGCGGTGGCGAGTTCTCCGGCGGGCGGGGCAGGGTCCGTCACCGGCGTGGCAGGCGCTGCCAGGCCTGGCCACTCCTTGAAGGGCGGCCAGGCATCCCTCGTCCACTCGCGCTTCAGGTAAGAGGCGGTTTGGACATGGCGGGACTCTATGCGGCACCACTGACAACGCCCCGAGGCCTACGCCCCGTCAACCCCGTCCCTCACAACCTCCCGAGCCACGACCCTTCGCGCATCGGCCAACTCGGCGGCGATGCGGCCCACCCGCTCCTCATCCGCGGCAACCACCGCCGGAACCGCCGCCCCGTCGAGCAGCCGCCGGCGCCTCAAGTGGGTCGGCGGATGGGTCGCGTCGACGCTGTGGCCGCGCAACGCGCCTGCGCGGCGCTGGCGTTCGTACTCGGACTCGGGGACGGAGGCGACATGTGCCGCCAACTCCTCCCACAGTCCGTCGCCTTCGGTGCCCCGGGCCTGGCCGCCGCGGCGCAGTCGCCGGCTGTTCACCTCGCTGCGCAGGATGATGTCGATGGAGTCGATGACGAGGAGGCGGTCCATCAGGCCGACCGCCGCCTCCGTCGAACCGGCCCGCGCCGCAGCAGAGTCGGCGAGGTACTCGCTGCGCTGCGTGGCGCGCAGGGTGAGGGTGTCGAGCAGCATCAGTACGCCCAGGACGAGCAGCCGGGGCACGGATATCACCAGGTTGGTGACTATCTGGAGGGCGTTCGTGGGGTTGGCGTCGGGGGAGAGGTAGTAGAGCCAGAGGGCGAGCGACCTGAACGCCGATCCCAGCACCAGTCCGCGCCGCGTGTCGCCGTTGCTGTAGTGGCCCAACTCGTGGCCCAGCAGGGCGATTCGGTGCTCGGGGGACAGGGACTCCCACAGCGGGAGGCCCAGGGTGAGGAGGCGGCCCCGGAGGCCGTACGTCCGTACGCTCGCGTTCGTCTCCGCGTTGACCGCGACGGCGTCCACGCCCCTCGTGCCCGACGCCTTGGCCACCTCGTCGATCAGAGCGAACAGTGTCGGGGCGTCGGAGCGGCGCAGGACGACGCCGGTGGCCTCCTCCTTCGGGAGCCGGCCCAGCCTGGGGCGCAGGGCCCAGCCCAGCAGCAACAGGAACGCCCCCGGCAGCATGAGGAACCCGCCCCAGCCGCTCACCAGGCACCAGACTCCGGCCACGAAGAGGACAGCCGTGACGCCGTGGATCAGCAGCGCGATGGCGTACGCCAGCACCCCGTACACGTCACGCGGGGTCCGCTGCTCCTCGGCCGCGTCCGCACTCATCGTCGCCAGCAGTTTCTCGCCGTGCCGTTGCGCCAACGTACGGCGCAACATCTCCAGCCTGCTCTTCTTCTCCTCCGGCCCGCCCGGATCCACGTTCCAGTCGCAGTCGGGACACCATGTGGTGAACCGGCTGTCCGCTTGGATGTCCGTGCCGCACTCAGGGCACCGGCTGGAATCCAGCACGCCCTCTGTGATGGTGCGCATCGCTGCGTACCTCCCCCCGACCCCTCCCCAGAGGCCGCTCTGTTCATGACATGTCGGGGTTGATCATGCCAGGCCGGGCGCACCACTCGGTCCGGGGCCTTCGGGTGCCCGGTGCCCGACCAATCGTCCAGGTATGCGAAATGACCCACCCTGCGCGTCAGTCACCCCACAGTCGCGTTACGCCACAACCACCCGCGTCCCATTGAAGTTGGCGACGACCTCCAGCTCTCCGCCCAGGGCGGCGACGTAGGCAGCCACAGTTCCGACCTCTGCGGATGACGTCCTGCCGCGCTCGATGGCGGACACCCGTTCTTGTCGCACGTGCATACGGTTGGCTACTTCGCGCTGAGTGAGACCGAGCTGGCGACGCATCTCGGCGAGCCGGTGCGCGCGTGCCTCGGCGACCATACGCCGGGCTCCTGCCGAGATCTCGTGGAGGTCTTCGGCGTCGAAGACCTCCTCCTTGACCTCGTCCCAAGAGTGGAAGCTGGTCATGTTTGTGTCTCCTTCTGCTGCCTCTGCTTCAGGTGAACGAGCCACTCCGTGTACCGGACTTCGGCCAAGAGGATGGAACGGCGGTACCACTCGTTCCACTGGCCCGCTTTGTCGCCGGCCACTAGAAGGACGGCGCTGCGCTCTGGATCGAAGACGAACAGGATGCGGATCTCGCTGCTTCCGGCTGAGCCGGGACGTAACTCCTTGAGGTGGTGCAGGGCCGAACCCTTGATCCGGTCCACGAGGGGACGTCCGAGGTCGGGGCCTTCGTCGACGAGAGCCTGGATCGCCTGGCCTACGAGCTGAGCCGTGGCCCGGTTGTCCTTGCGAAGTTCGTGCAGCCAGTCGCGAACCTCCAGGCCATTTCAAGATGCCAGGCCATCGGTCCTCATCGAATAGTACGCTTTCATACTAGTACCCTGGCGTACTGTCGGCCTCTCGGGGAGGGACTACGGATCCGGTTCACCCGAACGTGAAGGGGTGAGGCAGGGAACCGCCCGCCTCACCCCTTCACCGGGTCAGAGGCTCCGCCTCAACACCCGCCCACGCGCCCCGATTTCACCACCACATCGTCCATCCACACGTCGTACGACGCCGGCGACGGGTTCCCCTGATACAGCTGCCACCCCAACTTCAACTTGTCGAACGCCGGGAAGGCGAAGTCGGAAGTCTGGGCGCCCCCGTGATGCGTGGCGTCCACCGTCAGGTCGGACTGCTCGACCCCGTCGAAGTACACCGTGACCCTGTTGTCCGCGCCGTCCATATGGAATTCGACGCAGCTCCAGCTCCCCGCGACCGCCGGTGTCGACGTCCGCCACGACGTCCAGTCGCCCGTCGGGCCCAGATCGGAGCCCACGCCCCAGAAGTTGCCCTTGTCGGTGGGGGCGTACTGGCCGCCCAGCGGGCGTACGAGGGTGGGGGAGCCGGTGCCGGAGGCCTCCGCGAGCGTCCAGTGGGCCCAGTCGGGAGCCGTGGGGAAGGCGTCCACGCGCAGGCGCAGGCGGGCCCAGTAACTGTTGCCGGGCGCCGAGAGGTCGGGGAAGACGACGAACGCGCGGCCGTTGCCCTCCGTACGGATGTGGAGTTCGCGGCCCTTGCCGGTCGTGCTCGGCTCGACGGTCAGGGTGCCGTGGGAGGTGTCTGTCGTCCACTCGCGGCCGGCCGTCACCGGGCCGAGGGGGAGGTGGTCGAAGTTCTCCCGGGCGAGGGGGCGTTGGCCATATGCCGTTTGCTGGACGGGAGTTGCCGAGGCAGTGGGGGGTATCGCGAGCAGTGCGGCCGCCGTGGCCGTGGCCGCCGACAGTGTCGCGATCGTTTTCCTCAGGATGGTCATGTACCCAGTGTGGTACGGGAGTTGACCAAGTTCCCAATCGTACGCAGTATGCCCGTATACGCCCGGTGGCCGTGCCTCCGCAAGCGCGGGAGCACGGCCACCGGAACGTACTGCGAGATCAGAACCGCCGAGTGATCAGCGCCCTCTTCACTTCCTGGATCGCCTTCGTGACCTCGATGCCACGCGGGCACGCGTCCGTGCAGTTGAACGTGGTGCGGCAGCGCCAGACGCCGTCGCGGTCGTTCAGGATCTCCAGGCGCTGCTCGCCCGCCTCGTCACGCGAGTCGAAGATGAAGCGGTGCGCGTTGACGATCGCGGCCGGGCCGAAGTACTGGCCGTCGTTCCAGAAGACCGGGCACGACGACGTGCACGCCGCGCACAGGATGCACTTCGTCGTGTCGTCGAACCGCTCGCGGTCCTCCGCCGTCTGGAGGCGCTCGCGCGTCGGCTCGTTGGTGTCCTTCGTGATGAGGAAGGGCATCACGTCGCGGTACGCCTGGAAGAACGGCTCCATGTCGACGACGAGGTCCTTCAGGACCGTCAGGCCCTTGATGGGCTCGACCGTGATCGGCTTGGCCGGGTTGATGTCCTTGATCAGGGTCTTGCAGGCAAGGCGGTTCTTGCCGTTGATCCGCATGGCGTCCGAGCCGCAGATGCCGTGCGCGCAGGAGCGGCGGAACGTCAGCGAACCGTCCTGATCCCACTTGATCTTGTGGAGGGCGTCGAGGACACGCTCCTTGGGGTCGATCTCCAGCTGGAAGTCTTCCCAGACCGCCTCGGCCGCCAGCTCCGGGTTGAAGCGGCGGATGCGGAAGGTGACCGTGATGTACGGGGAGTCGGCGAAGCCGGGCTCGGGCTCGCCGGCCGCGTCCGCCTTGTCCAGAACAGGGGTTGCCATCAGTACTTACGCTCCATCGGCTGGTAGCGGGTCTGGACGACCGGCTTGTAGTCGAGACGGATGGACTCGGTGCCGTCGTCGCCCACCTCGCGGTACGCCATGGTGTGGCGCATGAAGTTGACGTCGTCGCGGTTCGGGTAGTCCTCGCGGTAGTGACCGCCGCGGGACTCCTTGCGGGCCAGGGCCGACACCGCCATGACCTCGGCGAGGTCGAGCAGGTTGCCGAGCTCGATCGCTTCCAGCAGGTCCGTGTTGAACCGCTTGCCCTTGTCCTGGATCGAGACGTTCAGGTAGCGCTCGCGGAGTTCCGCGATCTTCTCCACCGCCGTCTTGATCGTCTGCTCGGTACGGAACACCATGACGTTCGCGTCCATGGTCTCCTGGAGCTCCAGACGCAGCGCGGCGACCCGCTCCGTGCCCGTGGACTCGCGCAGGCGCTCCACCTGGGAGACGACCAGCTCCGCCGGGTTCTCGGGGAGTTCGACGAAGTCGGCCTTCTGGCTGTACTCCGCCGCCGCGATCCCGGCCCGCTTCCCGAACACGTTGATGTCCAGGAGGCTGTTGGTGCCGAGGCGGTTGGCGCCGTGGACCGAGACACACGCGACCTCGCCGGCCGCGTACAGCCCGGGTACGACGGTCGTGTTGTCCCTCAGTACCTCACCCTCGACGTTGGTCGGGATGCCGCCCATCGCGTAGTGCGCGGTGGGCTGGATCGGGATCGGGTCCGTGTACGGCTCGATGCCCAGGTAGGTGCGCGCGAACTCGGTGATGTCGGGCAGCTTGGCGTCGAGCTGCTCCGGCGGGAGGTGCGTCAGGTCGAGGTAGACGTGGTCGCCCTCGGGGCCGCAGCCGCGTCCCTCGCGGATCTCCGTGTAGATGGAGCGCGAGACGACGTCACGCGACGCGAGGTCCTTCATCACCGGCGCGTACTTCTCCATGAAGCGCTCGCCGTCCTTGTTGCGGAGGATGCCGCCCTCACCACGGGCGCCCTCCGTCAGCAGGATGCCCATGCGCCAGATGCCGGTCGGGTGGAACTGGAAGAACTCCATGTCCTCCAGGGGCAGGCCTCGGCGGTAGACCGCCGCCTGTCCGTCACCCGTCAGCGTGTGCGCGTTCGACGTCACCTTGAAGAACTTGCCGCAGCCGCCGGACGCGTAGATCACGGCCTTCGCCTGGAAGACGTGGATCTCGCCGGTCGCCAGTTCGTAGGCGACGACACCGGCCGACCGCTTCACACCGTCGACCTCGACGATCAGCTGGTCGAGGACGTAGAACTCGTTGAAGAACTCCACGCCCTCCTTCACGCAGTTCTGGTACAGCGTCTGGAGGATCATGTGACCGGTGCGGTCGGCCGCGTAGCAGGACCGGCGGACCGGGGCTTCGCCGTGGTTGCGGCTGTGGCCGCCGAAACGACGCTGGTCGATCGTGCCGTCGGGCGTGCGGTTGAACGGCAGGCCCATCTTCTCCAGGTCGAGGACCGAGTCGATGGCCTCCTTCGCCAGGATCTCGGCGGCGTCCTGGTCGACCAGGTAGTCGCCGCCCTTGATCGTGTCGAAGGTGTGCCACTCCCAGTTGTCCTCCTCCACGTTGGCGAGCGCGGCGGCCATACCGCCCTGCGCGGCGCCCGTGTGGGACCTGGTCGGGTAGAGCTTCGTCAGTACGGCGGTACGGCTGCGCTTCGTCGACTCGATCGCGGCGCGCATACCGGCGCCGCCCGCGCCGACGATGACGGTGTCGTACTTGTGGATCTTCATCAGGATTTCCTCAGTCCCTCAGCACCGTGGCCTAGCGGATGTTCGGGTCGAAGGTGAAGATCACCAGCGTGCCCAGCAGGATCGTGAACACCGTGGCGGTGTAGAGCAGGCCCTTGAGCCACAGTCGGGTGTTCGCGCGCTCCGCGTAGTCGTTGATGACGGTACGCAGGCCGTTGGCGCCGTGCAGCATCGCCAGCCACAGCATCAGCAGGTCCCAGACCTGCCAGAACGGCGAGGCCCAGCGGCCGGCCACGAACGCGAAGCCGATCTTGGAGACACCGCCGTCCAGCACGAGCTGGATCAGGAGGTGGCCCAGGACCAGCACGACCAGGACGATGCCGGACAGCCGCATGAACAGCCAGCCGTACATCTCGAAGTTGCCCCGGGTGGACTTGGGGGTCTTCTTCGTGCGCTTGCGCGGGGCCTCGATCAGGGGCGCCGGGTTGTCGGTGTCGTACCCGGCGAACGCGCCCGCGCCCTCGACGGGGCCGATGCCCGAGGCGGTGGATTCAGTCGTCGCCATGTGTGTCAGCTCCCGAACAGTTCACGAGCGGCGTGGCCGAGGACGGGGTAGATCGCCCCGAGCATCAGCACGACCCACAGGCCGACGACGGTCCACAGCATCTGCTTCTGGAAGCGCGGGCCCTTCGACCAGAAGTCGACGGCGATGACGCGAAGGCCGTTCAGCGCGTGGAAGAGGATGGCGGCGACGAGGCCGTACTCCAGCACGGCGACGATCGGCGTCTTGTACGTGGCCACAACCTTGTCGTAGGCCTCGGGGGAGACACGGACAAGAGCGGTGTCCAGGACGTGTACGAACAGGAAGAAGAAGATGAGGACGCCGGTGACTCGATGAGCCACCCAGGACCACATTCCTTCCCGGCCGCGGTACAGCGTTCCAGCCGGCACGGAAAACCCTCCGGGAGCGGGGATCGGAGCCGCGCCGGCTTCGATGTCGGACGGGCCCGGCCGGGTACGGTCCACCGGCCCTCGCCATCGTAGCGACGTGTTGTCGGAACGCTTACAGCGGGCCTACCTATGAGATCAAACTGGCTTCGTACGGGCTATTGGGTCACCAGGGGGAGTGGGTGCGCGCCGTCAGTGGCCGGCCGCGCAGTGCCGACCCGCGCCCATGAGGGCGTTTCTCAGCCGTGCTCCCGCCAGGCGCCGCAGTTCGTCCGCCGCGACCACCCGTTCCTCCTCCGGATCGTTCGCCAACCGTGACCGGATGCCCGTCAGGACCTGGTTGAGGGCCTCGTCCGGGGAGGCGCAGTCGACGTGGATGACGAACACATGCCCGAATCGACTCTCGTACGCGGCGTGCGCTGCGCTCAGTGCCGTGTGGGCCGCCGAGTACACACCGTCGGGCAGGGCGGGCAGCGCCTCCGCGGCCAGGGCCTCGGCGAGATCGCCCGGTGCCAGGTCGTACGCCGCCTCGTCCGCCGCCGCGAGCAGGGAGTCCAGGTCCGGATAGGGGCGGTGGTCGGTGAGCCGGCGGGCCCAGCGGAGGCTGCGCAGACAGGTGAGGAGCGCGCGCTCGACGGCCTCGGCGGGGTCGGTGTTGAACCGGGCCAGGTTCGGCGGCGTAGAGGAGGGGGACTCGGTGCGCGTCTGGGCCGGCATGTCGAGCTGGCCGGACAGGTGGGGGAGACGGTGCACGGACAGCGTGAGTCCTCGGCGTTCTGGTGTCGGTCTGGTGTCGGCGCGGGAGATGCGTGGGAGCCGCGCGATACGCGAGATGTGCGATGTGAGAGAAGTGCCGCTCACATTATCGAGAGCGGTCAGGAGCTGTCCGACCGGCGCCTGAATTTCACCCGAACGGGAGAGTTTAGAGACGTACGGTGGACGCGCCCGGTGGGGCGGGGTCGTAGGTTCGGAGGTGGTGGCGATCCAGGAGGTGCGTGGTATGCGGTCGATACGTGAGGCGCTGGCGGGTGGAAACCGGTGACCGGGCGGAGGCGACGCGCCCCTGAGCCGAAACGGGGTCCCAGGAATCCGGGGGGCCCGCAGACTTCTCGTACCCCGAGGCGTACTCCGAGGAGAATGACGTTCGGACACGGGTCCAGGTTGCTTCTCGGGGCCGGTGTTCTCGTCGCCGCGGGCGCCGTGGGAGTGACCGTCGCCCTCTGGCCGGTCGGTCACACGGAACCCGCCCCCGGCACCACCACCGCCGGTGACACCGCGTCGACCGGCCCGGCGCGCTCCTCGGACCAGGCCGGCGCGGCCGGTACCGCGTCCGGCGGCCCTCGCGCCCAGGCGCCCGCCCCGCCCT
>NZ_LIQQ01000019.1 GCF_001418565.1 Streptomyces graminilatus
CGGGCGCCCCGGCGGTCGGGGGCACCGCCTCCTGGACCACCTTGGACCCGACGGCATCGGCGACGGGCTCGTAGAGGGACCGCCGCAGGGCAGCCTCGTACACGGACTGTGCGGGAACCCCCGCAGGAGCGGTCAGCGAACCGAGAAACTCGGCCAAGTCGTCCCCCAGCAGAGCTGCATCGCCCCGCACCACCGCCTCGACCGCATCCGTGACCCCCTCCATGACACCCATACCCCGCCCCACCTTCCACTTCCGACTCCCGCCGCCGCCCCCGTCGACTGGCTGAAGCGTGATCGCAACTGGCGCATTCCGCAAGGGAGTTCGAGGACGAGACAAAAATCGCTACGCGAAAACCGGCCACTGGACGCGTACACAGCCCTACACGGTCGCTGTACGCCAGAGAAAGGCGACGAAGAGAGCGAGCGACTGAAATACCCCACCGGCCACGACCATGGGGGCCCTGGTAGGCGAACAGCGAACGCCCCGCGCCTGCGGAGGGCAGCGAGCCCAACGAAACCTTCGCCCCGCACGGTCCAGCTCCGGACGGACCCTCGAAAGTGAGCTTTGCATCACCACGCGCGCACGACAGCCTGAGCGGCCGCGAGCGGATCCCGGTGGTACACCTGAGCGGCAACGACCCGCCTCAACAGATCCCCCGCGAGCTTGAACGCCATCTCGGAGGACCCCACCGCATCGAAACCAGCACGGTCAACGCGCAACAGCCCAACAGGCAGAGCCCCGGCCACGCCGTCCCCGACCAGACCGTCGAGCGCAGCATGCGCGAAGTCGCGCGGCAATCCAGCCACCAACGGACGACCGAGCTCGCTACGACATCCGGCAACCTCATCAAGCCCCATCGCTGCACCATAAGGAACTTCAAACAGCGTCCCCGATGCCTGAGAGTCCAGCGAGAACTCGGCCCCCAGCAATGCCCGCATCGCCATCCCGCCAAAGGCCCGACGCAGTTCCACGACTGCCCTTACAACAAGGCCGGGCTCGGACGAAGCGGGACGTTCACACCGCGCTTTGCACACATCGACGTACGCAGCAGACGCCTCGTCTGTTTGAACTGCAACACGACTTCCGCCTTCCACGACGATCACCGCAACTCCTCCATATCATCGACCTCGGCGGAAGAACCACACCGAATCCCGACAAACTCTCTACATCACGTCGAGGTCACCCCACACATACTTACCCCGCCGCCCATTCCTGGCCACCGGCTGCCAGCCCCACAGGTCGGCACACGAACTGACCAGAGCCAGGCCACGCCCCTCCTCCAGATGCGTGAGCCGCGTCAACGCCTCTGACGAGGGTGGCGGCATTGGCGGTTCGGGATCGGCGTCCCACGCTCCGACCCGCAGGAACCCGTCCCGCATGCGCAGGCGCAGGGCCACAGGGCCCTTTGTGTGGCGTACGGCATTCGAGACCAACTCGGCGGCGAGGAGCTCGGCGACGTCCGCGAGGCGGATCAGGCCGTGGATCGTGAGCACCAATCGGACGGTACGCCGGCAGACGGTCACAGCACGGAGATCGTGCGGGATGTGGAGGACGTATTCCCAGGGCTCGTTCCCGGCGAGGACGATTCCTTCAGTTTCCGGCATGCGTGAACTCCTTCAGCAGGAAATGGAGTTGGCGGGTCGCTGAGGGTGCGGGCGGTGGCCGTGCCGCAGCCGTCATGGCAGGACGGAGTGGTGCGCTTCCGGGGTCCCGGCAGTCTCGCAGCGTGTGCGTCGCAGGACTGACCGTAGTGCAAAAATTTTTCCTCGCGCAAGCGATTGCATTAACCTGGCACCCGAACGTGGTGCAGTGAATGTCGAGTTCAGACCGGAGGGCGCGTGGCACCAAGGAGCCAACCGACCGCACGACAGGTACGCCTGGGCACGGAACTGCGCAGGATGCGAGAAGCCGCCGGGCTGAAGGCCCGCGAAGCGGCGGGGCTACTCAGTTCGACTTCAGCCCAGATGAGCCAGGTGGAGGCCGGCCTGGCAGGAGTGAGCGAGGAGCGCGTACGCCGCCTAGCCGCTCACTACGCGTGCACCGACGCTGCCCTTGTCGATGCACTGGCAGCGATGATCACCGACCGCACTCAGGGCTGGTGGGAGGAGTTCCACGGCCGCCTGCCGCCGATCTTCTCAGATGTTGCCGAATTGGAGCATCACGCGACATTCATCCATGAAGTCGTCATTACCCACGTACCGGGCTTGTTGCAGACCCCGGACTACGCACGCGCGGTCTTCGGTTACATGGTCCCGCGGCTGCCCGAGAGCGAACTGGCTCCGCGAGTCCAGCACCGGATGAACCGGCGAGCCGTCATCGAACGCGACCCCCCGGCCCCGTACAGGACCGTCGTGCACGAAGCCGCTCTGCGCATCCGTGTGGCCGACCGCAAGGTGATGCTGGCTCAACTCCAAGAGATCCTGGGCGAGATCGAGCGTGGCCACGTCACAATGCGCGTCATCCCCTTCGACACCGACGGGTTCGCCGGAGCGAGCGCCGCCATGATGCATCTGGGCGGCCCGCTTCCCCGTCTGGACACGGTGCTTCGCGACTCACCCAGCGGCACGGCGTTTCTGGATGCCGAGTCCCAACTGGACCGCTTTCGAACGCTCTTCCGTAAGGTAGAGGAGGCAGCGCTAGACCCCGCACAGTCGCGGGACTTCATCCACCGTTTGACGAAGGAACTGTGAGGCACCACGCGTGACCAGCCCCCTCCACTGGCAGAAGTCCTCCTTCTCCGAAGGAGGCGACGGGAACACCTGCGTGGAGATAGCGGACGTGCGCACCCGCATAGCCATACGCGACTCCAAGGACCCGGCCCAGGGAACGCTTTCCTTCCCGCCCCGAGCCTTCACCACGTTCGTCGAGGTGTTCAAGACAGACACTTCAGGCACGACCACCTGACACGGTCTGACCGACAGCAGTTCTCTTCGCCGTCACGTGGGAGCCAGGCCAGGCTCCGCTGTTCTCGCGGCCGGCCCGAAGCCTCTGGGACGGGCCCGAAACCCCGAGCCGATGTAGGTGGGCGGTTCGTGACGGACGGCACGCCTGCGGGCACGGCTTGCGGTGATCATTGAGCGTCAGGGGCGCTGATCACCACAGCGGAAGACCGCGCCCCGCCGAGCCAGTACCGCTTCGCCCGGCAACCGGAGGCCAACTCGCGTGCCGTGATCCGGCCTGACACGACGAACTGCCTGGCCCGCCAGCCCGGCTGTCCCGCATACTTGACCGGCCTCTATATGCCCTGGGTAGCTCATAGCACGTAGCACAAACACGTCGTTCCGACGGAATCGTCATCCCCGCGCAAACCGGATCGATCATGACAGCCACGCGCCCTGCCCGCCAGGCCAACGCCATTCCTGACGATGTGAAGTACAGGGACAGGATGACGAAGTGACTACTGATCCCGTGCCCCTGGCCCCTGACTCCGCATCACTCACTGCACTAGGAATTGCAACAAGTCAGGCTCACTACACCAGACCGAGAATCCGGACAACAAGGTACTCCCGGCGCCCGCGTCCGCGCCCCGCACAGCCAGCAACTCAGGCGCGTCCTCGACGGCCCCCGAACCAGATTCCGCCCAATCCTCCCAGTCCTCATCCTCCGATTTCCCCCGCCGATCGACGACGAACGCTGCGGCCGCTGGCCAGGACAGCCCGGCAGCGATGCCCCACTGGGCGACCGCAGTGCGCTGTACCCAATCGAGCCCGTCCACGAAGAGCCGCACGGACGCCCCGCGCTCTTTCCACCGCCGAACGACGCAGACGACGTCAACGTCCTCGTCAATCCAGAACTGAAACGTCACCTCGCCCGTGCCGCTCAGCGATATGTCCGCCACAATCCGGCCCCGGTCTGCCGGGATCTGCTCCCCCAGCTCGGAGAGCTCAGTGATGCGCCCGTTGGCGGGGTTCGCAAGATAGATGCCGACCTCACCGGCGGACGCCACTAGCGACTCAGCCGACGACGGATTCCATTTCTCGCACAGCAATTGCACGTATCCCTCTGACACGCCTGCCCCTATCCCAGATTGAACGTGTGCACGTTGTCCTCACCGAGCACCTTGCGGGCAAGGTTGAGCGCCGTATCCGGTGTGCCTTCCTGGAAGTATGCCTTCGCGCCCACGCCCTGCTGTTCGGCGCCCCACCTGAGGATCCGCAGCTTCTGGCCGAGCGCCGCAAGGTTCCTGGCCTTAGCCTTGCCGCCGACGGCGATGTACGTACCGTCCGCGGCAATCACGTCCACGTCCGTAGTTCCGACGTTCGGCTGTTTGATAAGGAGCCCGGGCTTCCCAGGGGCTCCGGAAGGGAGTTTGCCGCCGGTGAGTTCAGCGACCCGGGTCTCCCTGGCACCACCGAGGGCCGTGCTGTCCAGCCCCTGGGAGGAGCCAGTTCCGGAGCTACTCTTCGACTCCGCCTCGCTCAGCGCCTTGTTCATCCCGCTGCTCATGCGCCCGATGCCTTCAGACGCACCATAGGCCCCCACACCGACCAGGGCCACACCGCCCACAGCCGCCGGGACGCCGATGACGCAGCCGATAAGGGTGGCGATGCAGACGGCTCCGCCGGCGAGAGCCAAGTCTCCCCCGGCTCCCATGAGGATCACGCTTCCGGCGGTTTCGGCAGCTCCCCACCAGATGTCGGGCTGGGTGACGACCGCGGTGACGTAGTTGTCGACGGTGTCCACGACATCGCCCAGCGCGCCCCACAGGGGCTCTCCTTCCTTGCGGACGCCCACTCCGTTACTGCCGGTGTTCCCGGTGCTGCTGGCACTCGCCGTCCCACCACCCCCTGAAGGAACCACACCCGACGTGTCAGCCGTGCCGTCCGGCTTGGAGCCGTAGCAGTAGATACCGGCGTCGCTGCAGTCATCGCCCTCGTGGCCGCACTGGAGTCCACCGCACGGGTCCAGACCGTCAGGGTCGGAGAGTGTGACAGGGCTGTTGTTGGCGTAGGTGTAGCCGTTGAGTGACTGATGCTCGGCCACGTTGAGCAGCGGGTCGACGCTGATGAAACGGCCGGTCGACGGTTCGTACTCACGCGCCCCGAGATGCGTAAGCCCAGTGCCGGAGTCAGCCGAAGCCCCGAGGAAGCCCTTGTCGTCGGGCCAGGGGCCGAAGGTCGGCTTGCCGCGGTCCGCGCCGAACGGGGTGCTGTAGCGCTTGGTGATTCCCTGGGTCGCGTTGTCGATGGCGAGACTGCTCGTGCCGTGGTGGTCTCCGGCCAGCCAGGTCAGCTTGTCGGTGCCCGACTTGTTGGTGCGCATGGCGATCGTCGAGCCGGCGCCCGTGTAGTAACGCTGGGCCCAGAACTTCGCCGTCGACGTCGACGTGTCGAGGTGGACCTCGGTGCCGCCCAGGTAGAGGACCGTCTCACCGGCCGCGTTGCGGCGGATCAGAAGGCTGCCGTCTGCGTCGTAGACGTAACCGGTGGTGCTGGTGCCCTCCTTGAGGGTGTCGAGCCTGCCCTCTTGCGACCAGGCCAGGGTCTGGCTCGCCGTGCCGTCCAGCCGGGTCGTGGTGTTGCCCGTCGCGTCGTAGGCGTAGGTCGAGGTGACGCCCGTGCAATTGTTGGCGGTGGTGGCCAGGAGGCGGTGGGTCTTCGTGCTGTCGTAGCAGTACGTCTTGGTCGTGGGCGTGCCGCTGGTCTTGGTGACCTCGGTCGCGCGCAGGCCCGAGTCCTTGTACGTGTACGACGTCCAGTACGGGGCGGCGCCGCCCAGTTTGGCCGTCGTACGGTTGGCCGTGGAGCAGTCCGCCGCCGAGGGGGTCCAGGCGTCGGTCAGACGGCGGTGGCCGTCGTAGGTGAAGCACTGGTTGTCCGCGACGCCGGTGCCACCGAGGGTCATCGGGTCCGAGACGGACGTGACGTTGCCCGCGACGTCGTAGGTGTAGTTCAACTGCTGGAGCGCGTAGGCGTGCGTGTCGTCGGTGACGGTCGCCTTGAGGAGGCGGTCGGTGCCGGTCTCGTACTGGTTGCTGATGTAGGCGTTGTAGGTGCCCTCGGCCTCGGACTTGCCCAGGCTGAGCACCTGGGGCTGGCTCAGGGACGTGTAACTGGCGTCCAGCATGTAGACGCTGGTGCCCTTGGTCCGCGTGTTCAGGCCCAGGCCGTCGTACTCGTAGTCGACGAGCTCCGACCCGAAGCCTCCGGCGGCCGGCTCCGTGGCGTACTGCAGAGTCCCGTCGATGTTGTAGTTCGCGGTGGAGGTCAGCGTCGAGGCGACAGCCTTCTTGGTGACGAGAGCGTCCCCGCCCGGCAGTTGGAGCGTGCTGGACGTCGCCCGGTACAGGCTGTCGAAAGCCGTGACACTCTTCGTGTACTTGCTTCCGGCGACCCCTCCGACATAGCGGGTGGCGGAGTTCCGCTGGCCCTTGGCGTTGGTGACGCCGTCGTAGGTGTACGCGGTGAGTCTGTTCGCGTCGACCTTTTCCTCGGCGGTGGATGACAGGTCCGCCGTGGCAGGGGCCGACCATGTGCCGGTTGCCCGGCCCAGCACGTCGTAGTCGCTGATCACGACCCGGCCCGCCGCGTCCTTGGTCCAGGAGACCTGATCCAGGGCCGTGTAACCGGTGGTCGTCGTGCCCATGTCGGGGTCGGTGGCGGAGGTCTGACGGCCGTACAGGTCGTACAGGTACGACCACTTGCTGTCCGGTCCGGTGATCGTGGACTGCTTGCCGTCGCGGGTGTACGTGAACTTCGTGGACGTGTGGGTCGCGCCTACCGTGGCGCCGAAGCCGGTGTCCGCCGGGCTGGTGCCCTCGTACTCGCGGGTCTCCGTCGTACGGCCCAGGGCGTCCACGATCGTGCGGGCGGCCGAGCCTCCGACCGGTGCGGTCGTCGCGGTGGAGTCACCCGTGTACGTGGTGCTGGTGCTCCACTTCTCCACGCCGAAGGCGTAGAAGGTGCTGGTCGACGCGCGCCCCGCGCCGTCGAAGACGGTCACCGTCTGCTTGGGACTGCGGCCGTAGGCCACTGCGGAGTACTCGCCGGAGGGAAGCTTCTCGGAGTCGAAGGCATCGGCGTAAGCCTGGTAGGCCAAGCCGCGGTCGTTGTAACGCGTGTCCGTGAGCAGTCGGCCACCCTCCGCGCTGCGGGCAGCACAAAGAGCCCCCACCCATTCCTTACCCCCGCTTTAACTGATCTTTACTAGTCCCCATATCCAACACAGTTGATCGGGAACGGTCAAGGAATTTCAAAGTGAACAGATCGACACCACGGACGGGCCGGCCTTTCCTGGCCGCCAGCCCCACCGAGCCGGCCGACGCCCTCCACCTCGTCGGCCCCTGAAGATCCACTCTCAGGATTGCGGTGACGGTCGGGTGCCAGAATCTCCCCATGGCGGAAATCATCCAGAAGGACGGCACCTGGGTCTTCGAAGGTGAAGCTCTCCGGCTCACCCCGGGGCGGGACAAGAACGTCAGCCTGTTACGCAAAGAGCTCGGTGAACTCGCCCTCCCGCTGCACGCGTTGGCCGGTGCCTCCTTCGAGCAGGGGAGGAAGTCGGGGCGGCTCAGGCTGCGGCTGCGTGATGGGGCCGACCCGCTGCTCCAGGCGACCGGTGGCAAGCTCGCGGAGACCGACGACCCGTATCAGCTGAGCGTCGAGTCGGACCGGTACGGCGTCGCCGAGTACTTCGTGGACGAAGTCCGCAACGCGCTGCTGATCGACGAGGTGCCGTCCGGTGCCGTCGACCGGTATCTGCTGCCCGGGCCCGCCGTACCGCTGTCCGTGTCGGCCGGGGACGGCACCGCGACCTTCGACGGTGAGCACGTCCGGCTGGAGTGGAACTGGAAGACGGAGGACGCGAAGGCCGCCGCCGGGGCCCGTTCCCTGGCCGTCGGTGACATCGCGGCCGTGGAGTGGCATCCGGCGGTGGGCCTGGAGAACGGCTACCTGCGCTTCGCCGTGCGGCACGCGCCGACCAAGGCGCCGCCGAAGTACGACCCCAACTCCGTCGAGCTGTGGGGATTCAAGAAGGACCCGCTGATGGCGCTGGTCGCGGCGGCCGTCCAGGCCCGCCTGCCGCATCCGGCGGCGGCGCCCGTGACGGACGTACCGGCGCAGCGGCGGCCGACCGAGATCGCCGCACCCGACAGCGCGCCACCGGTCGAACACGACCATGACGCCCAGCTCCGCCGCCTGCGCGAACTCGGCGAGCTGCACCAGGCCGGTGTACTCACCGACGAGGAGTTCACGCACGCCAAACAGGCGGTCCTCAGGCGCATGTAGGAACACTCACCATGCGCGGGAGAACCGCCTGCCGGACTCACTCGTAAATCACTCACCACTCACTCGTACGCCCCGCCTTCCGGGCATACGCGTTCGCTCAGCGGGCGCGGCGGGCGACCGTGAAGCGGTCGACCTCTTCGCCCGTCTCCGCGATGCCGCGCACCGTCAGTGTGGCCTGGAGGCCCTTGGCCGCCGGGGTGACGTCGACGCGGAGGAAGGAGTAGTCGAGGTAGCGCACGCGCGACCAGGTGACCGTCTCGTTGACCTTGCCGTCCTTGGTGTTGATGAAGGAGGCGACGGACTCGACCTCGTTCTCGTGACCCTCGTAGGACAGGGGCGCGGTGAACGCGTACAGGCTGCGGCCGGCCGCGCCCGCCGTGACGTAGACGACGCCCTCGGTCTCGGGGTACGAAGTGCCGCCGATCGGGAGCTTCTTGGTGACCGCGCCGTTCTTGATGACGTCGGTGCGCTCGTACTGGTGGTTGTGGCCGTTGATGACCAGGTCGACCGTGTACTTCTCGAACAGCGGCACCCACTCCTGGCGCACGCCGCCCTCGGAGGCGTGGGCGGTGGAGGTGCAGTAGGCGCAGTGGTGGAAGAAGATGACGATGAAGTCGACGTCCTTGGAGGCGCGGTACTTCTTGAGCTGCGCCTCCAGCCACTTGGTCTGCGTGCCGCCCGAGATACCGAGGTTGGCCGGGATCTCGAAGGAGATGTCGTTGGCGTCCAGCGATATGACCGCCGTGTTGCCGTAGACGAAGGAGTAGACGCCGGGCAGGTTCTTCTTGTCCGGGCCGTTGTCCGGGAGGTTCCAGCGGGCGTCCTCGCCGCCGTAGCCGTTGGGCGAGTACCAGGCCTCCATGTCGTGGTTGCCATAAGCGGGCATCCACGGCACGGACTTGGCGACCGACTCGGTCTGCGCGAGGAACGAGTCCCACACGCGGGAGTCGAACCCGGTGTCGGTGGTCTTGCCGGCGCCGGCCGGGTCGGCGTACGCGATGTCGCCGGCGTGCAGGTGGAAGGCCGGGTTCTGGCCGAGCAGCAGGCTGTTGTTGGCGAGGCCGTGGTAGCTGACGCCCTCGTCGCCGAAGGCCGTGAAGGTGAACGGCTTCTTGTGGTCGGGGGCGGTGGTGAAGGTGCCCAGCGTGCCCAGCAGGTGCGCCTCGGCCGGGTCGAAGCCGACGTGGCCGACGCCGTAGTAGTACGTCTTGCCGGGGCGCAGGTGGGTCAGCTTGGCGTGCAGGTAGTACTGGGTGTGGTCGCCGCTGGCGCCGACCCCGGCCGGGGTGAACAGCGTCCGCACCTCGGCCTCGATCTTGCGGGAGAGGTGCGAGGGGTGGGTGCCGATCCGGATGAAGGGCTTCTGCACCGCGACCGGGACCTGCCAGGAGATGGTGATCTCCGTGCGGGGGTCGTTGCCCCAGGCGAGGTGACGGCCGAACGGGGCGACGAGCGCGCCGTCGATCTTCTCGGTCTGGGAGTACGTCTGCGTCGGTACGGAGGTGCGCGTCGCGGCCTGGGCGACGGCGCCCGGCACGAACGCGCCGCCCGCGACGGCACCGACGGTGACGGCGCCGCTTCTGATCATCGTGCGCCGCGAGAACTTGGCGCGAAGGTACTCGTGCTGCTCAGCCATGCTCATGCGCTCTGCGAGCTGCTCGGGTACGCCCATGCGAGGAGTGTCCATGGCTGGAAACGGTGCTCTGGGTAGCCATCGTTCCGCAGGACACCGGGTGAACGGGCCCCGAACAGGGTCCCATGAGAGTTTCAACAGATCGTTGCCCGAAATCGGGCAGGATTCTTGCGGTTGCCGCCGCTTTACCTCAGGATCGTCGGGTGCACGACGAACTCGTTGATCATCTGACGCGCACCACACCCCTCGCCCGGGGTGAGGCACTGCGGGTGATTCAGGACGTTCTCGCCTACTTCGACGAGACGACCGAGGATTATGTCCGTCGCCGCCATCGCGAACTCCAGGGCCAGGGACTGGTGAACGCGACGATCTTCGACCGGATCGAGGCGGACCTGAAATACCGCGCGGTCGCACCACCGGAGCTCACCCTCCGCCAACTGCGCCGCATCGTCTACGGCTAGGCCACCACAGCCATTACAGCCATTACAGCCAGCTCATCCACATACAACAGGGACTACATACATATGTGCGGGATTGTCGGATACATCGGCAGGCGTGACGTGGCGCCGCTGCTCCTCGAAGGCCTTCAGCGCCTGGAGTACCGCGGCTACGACTCGGCGGGCATCGTCGTCAGCTCGCCGAAGGCGGCGGGCCTGAAGATGGTCAAGGCCAAGGGCCGCGTCCGGGACCTGGAGGCCAAGGTTCCCAAGCGCTTCGCCGGCACCACCGGCATCGCCCACACCCGCTGGGCCACGCACGGCGCCCCCTCCGACCACAACGCGCACCCGCACATGTCGGCCGACAACAAGGTCGCCGTCGTCCACAACGGGATCATCGACAACGCCTCCGACCTGCGCAAGAAGCTCGAAGCCGACGGCGTCGAGTTCCTCTCCGAGACGGACACCGAGGTCCTCACCCACCTCATCGCCCGCTCCCAGGCGGACACCCTGGAGGAGAAGGTCCGCCAGGCGCTCCGGATCATCGAGGGCACATACGGCATCGCCGTCATGCACTCCGACTTCCCCGACCGGATCGTGGTCGCCCGCAACGGCTCGCCGGTCGTCCTCGGCATCGGCGAGAAGGAGATGTTCGTCGCCTCGGACATCGCCGCGCTGGTCACCCACACCCGGCAGATAGTCACGCTGGACGACGGCGAGATGGCCACGCTGAAGGCCGACGACTTCCGTACGTACACCACGGAGGGCACCCGCACCACGGCGGAGCCGACCACCGTGGAGTGGGAGGCGGCCTCGTACGACATGGGCGGCCACGACACGTACATGCACAAGGAGATCCACGAGCAGCCCGAGGCCGTCGACCGCGTCCTGCGCGGCCGGATCGACGACCGCTTCTCCACGGTCCACCTCGGCGGCCTCAACCTGGACGCCCGCGAGGCGCGTGCCGTGCGGCGCGTGAAGATCCTCGGCTGCGGAACCTCGTACCACGCGGGCATGATCGGCGCCCAGATGATCGAGGAGCTGGCCCGTATCCCCGCCGACGCCGAGCCCGCCTCCGAGTTCCGCTACCGCAACGCGGTCGTCGATCCCGACACGCTGTACGTGGCCGTGTCCCAGTCCGGTGAGACGTACGACGTGCTGGCCGCCGTACAGGAGCTGAAGCGCAAGGGCGCGCGGGTGCTGGGCATCGTCAACGTGGTCGGTTCGGCGATCGCGCGCGAGGCCGACGGCGGCATGTACGTGCACGCGGGCCCCGAGGTCTGCGTCGTCTCGACGAAGTGCTTCACCAACACCACCGTCGCCTTCGCGCTGCTCGCCCTGCACCTGGGCCGCACCCGCGACCTGTCGGTCCGGGACGGCAAGCGGATCATCGACGGCCTGCGCAGGCTGCCCGGCCAGATCGCCGAGATCCTGGAGCGGGAGGACGAGATCAAGAAGCTGGCCGAGCAGTACGCCGACGCCCGCTCGATGCTCTTCATCGGCCGCGTCCGGGGCTACCCGGTGGCCCGCGAGGCCTCCCTGAAGCTCAAGGAGGTCTCGTACATCCACGCCGAGGCCTACCCCGCCTCGGAGTTGAAGCACGGCCCGCTGGCCCTCATCGAGCCCGCGCTGCCCACGGTGGCGATCGTCCCGAACGACGACCTCCTGGAGAAGAACCGCGCCGCCCTGGAGGAGATCAAGGCCCGCAGCGGCCGCATCCTCGCGGTGGCCCACCAGGACCAGGAGAAGGCCGACGAGACGATCGTCGTCCCGAAGAACGAGGACGAACTGGACCCCATCCTGATGGGCATCCCGCTCCAACTCCTCGCCTACCACACGGCCCTGGCCCTCGGCCGTGACATCGACAAGCCGAGGAACCTGGCGAAGTCGGTCACGGTGGAGTAGCCACGAGGAGGGGCGCGCCCCTGGAGGGAGGCGCCCCGAGGGAGGCGCCCCCTAGGGGCGCCCCCGAAGGGGCGCGGGGAACTGCGCGCCCAGCCCCCACCGACCGGCAGAGACCACACAACCGAACAAGCCCCAGAGTCTGTCAGGGAATGACAACAACAGGCCGTTGCGCCCGCTTCGCAAGCCTCCCGGCCACCGACCCGAAAATGCGCCCAACGAGACCGTGGGTAGAACCCACGACAATCGCATCGGCTTCGTACTCCCGCCCCACCTCTTCGAGTTCGTGGCAGATGTCGCCACCCCGCTCGACAAGGATCCACGGCACCTCGGCCAGATAGTCCGCGCACGCGAGTTCGAGCCCGAGAACCTCGGTCCGGTGGTCCGGCACATCGACGAAGACGGGCGGCTCGCAGCCGGCCCACACCGTGGTGGGCAGCCGGTTGGCGACATGCACGATGATCAGGCCCGAACCCGAGCGGTGGGCCATGCCGATGGCGTACGCGAGGGCTCGCTCACTCGACGTCGAGCCGTCGAAACCGACGACGACACCGTGCTTGAACGCGGGGTCGCAGGACTGACGTGGTTCTTCCGCCGCCAAGGGCTCGGCCGCCGTGTGGTCGGCGACGGGGCGCTTGCGGTCCGCGGGTTCCAGGAATTCGTGACCGGCCATGGGATTCTCGGCGTTTTGATCCTCGTGGTGGGACAACGTGATGTGGGACGACAGTGTGCGTCAGAGTGCGTCGGAGCTGTGTCCGGGAATCATCTTCCCAACCCCATACCCCCAAGGGTACGGCCGCACGCCTCCGTAGCCCATAGCCCGCACGTGCTCCGGAACGGGTTCCAGGGAGCATGCACGAGGGGGTACCCGTAACGCAATGGTTGCTGCCACGTACAGGCTGTTTCCGCAGGATTCGCCTGCATCTCGCCCGCATCTCGCCTACGCCGATCACTTCCGCGCACATCTTCAGGACATCCTGACCAGTGACCGACCGCTCGAACACGCGTTGAACCCCGTGACCCGTCGTCGACCAGCCGTCGACCCGCCGTCGACCCGTCGCCACAGGGAGCAGCCATGACCTCACCGACTCACGACTCCGCGAGCGACCTCGTCCGCTGGGCGGCCTTCAGCTGCGTCCTGGTCCCCGTGGTGCTCGTCCTCTACGGCACCTCGCTCGGCGGCGCGGCCGGTACGGCGCTGGGGCTGGCGGCGGTGACAGGGGTGTGCCGGGTGCTGCTGCGGCAGTCCGAGCGCTGCGCGGCCCGTACCCGTACCCCGGCCGAGGAGAGCGTCCTGCCCCGGGCGCGGCACGGCAGGGCCCCTTCCAGCGCCTACACCGGGGCCCAGTGCGGCGCCGCCCCCTCCGGCTCCCACTCGGGCACTCATTCCGGCGCCCGTCCCAGCGCGCGCCGGGGCGGCCGGCACTCCGGCGGAACTACACCGGTCGACTGACCTGTTTTAGCGCACGGGACCGATAGTTTTCAGCCAACTTCCAGCCACTGTGCACCCCTTGGCCGAACAACCCCCAAACCCCTGTTCCACCTGCGCCGAAAGGGTCCAGACGGGTCCGCGCACCCTACGCGGATTGGCCACTGCGTCGAGGCGCACTTCCCTGCACGCCCCACGAGTGCAACGCTTCGTGATCGAATGCTTTACGCCAAGTTGCCAAGTCGACAATCTGTCGAGTGACCGGCTCGGTCACCTCGGCATCATGGGACACAGTAGATTCGATCTTGACTGTCTACGGCGGGGGACTCGTGCAGGACCGAGGGGAAACGTGCAGGAGCGACACAACCGAGGAGCCGCGACCACCGAGGGGGGCTTAGCAGTATGAGCCACGACTCCACTGCCGCGCCGGAAGCCGCGGCCCGGAAACTTTCCGGGCGACGCCGCAAGGAGATCGTCGCGGTGCTGCTGTTCAGCGGCGGCCCCATCTTCGAGAGTTCCATTCCACTTTCGGTGTTCGGGATCGACCGCCAGGACGCCGGAGTACCGCGCTACCGATTGTTGGTGTGCGGGGGCGAAGAGGGACCGCTGCGGACCACCGGCGGGCTGGAACTGACCGCGCCGAACGGCCTGGAGGCGATCGCACGGGCAGGCACCGTTGTCGTGCCCGCCTGGCGTTCGATCACCGCGCCGCCACCGGAAGAGGCGCTCGACGCACTGCGTCGGGCCCATGAAGAGGGTGCGCGGATCGTAGGCCTGTGCACAGGCGCGTTCGTCCTCGCGGCGGCCGGCCTGCTGGACGGCCGCCCGGCGACGACGCACTGGATGTACGCGCCGACGCTGGCGAAGCGCTATCCGTCCGTCCATGTCGACCCACGGGAACTCTTCGTGGACGACGGCGACGTACTGACATCCGCGGGCACGGCGGCGGGCATCGACCTGTGCCTGCACATCGTGCGCACGGACCACGGCAACGAGGCGGCCGGTGCGCTGGCCCGCCGGCTGGTGGTTCCGCCGCGCAGATCGGGCGGCCAGGAGCGCTACCTCGACCGGTCTTTACCAGAGGAGATCGGCGCCGACCCGCTCGCCGAGGTCGTCGCCTGGGCGCTGGAGCATCTCCACGAGCAGTTCGACGTGGAGACGCTGGCGGCACGCGCGTACATGTCACGCCGTACGTTCGACCGCCGCTTCCGCTCGCTCACGGGAAGCGCGCCGTTGCAGTGGCTGATCACGCAGCGCGTGCTTCAGGCCCAGCGTCTCCTGGAGACGTCGGACTACTCCGTGGACGAGGTCGCGGGCCGCTGCGGCTTCCGGTCCCCGGTGGCCCTGCGCGGCCACTTCCGGCGCCAGCTCGGCTCGTCCCCGGCCGCGTACCGGGCGGCGTACCGGGCGCGCAGACCGCAGAGTGAGCGGATGCCGGAGCCGGACGGATCGGTGACCGGGGCGCAGGGTGGCCCCGGCGTCATGGGTACGCCGACCACGGCGGGCCAGGGACACGGGCACCACGGGCAGGGCGGCCACGACCGCGCCCCGCACCCGGACGGCCCGGTCCCGCTCCAGGCCCGCCGCACGGCGAACTCGGTCGGCCTGCCACCGGACCACGCCCGGGACCCGTACGTCGGCAGCAGGGCGAGTCTGCCCGGCCAGCGAAGCGGGGCGTAGGCGAACGCCGGACGGGCTGGGGGTACGTTTCCCCAGCCCGTCCGGCGTTCACGGGCCTTGTTACCCGCCCACCCGTCCGTCTCGGCATGCTTTCCAGCGCGGGCACGGGCACCTCACCTGATCCGGCGCCACAAGGACGAGGCCCGCCATCTCAGCCCGTTGGGGGTCCCCCCTCTGGGGGAGGTTGAGGACGAGGGCCGCCCCGGGCACCATCAGCCCGTCCGGCGTTTGAGGACGAGGCCCGTTCAGGGCCGATGCGGGGGTCTGGGGGCGGCAGCCCCCAGGAACAGGACGGGAACGGGTAAGGGCGGCGGGGGCGAGAAAACATCCCGCCCACCCGCCCGGATGTGCGTCCGCCACC
>NZ_LIQQ01000190.1 GCF_001418565.1 Streptomyces graminilatus
AGGACGGGTAGGTAGGCGCCTACCCGCTGCCTACCAGGCGCCTACCTACCCGTCCTACCGCCCAGATCAGGTATCACCCGAGAGTGGAGGAGACCCCCACGTGAGCTACGTCTACCGGTGCGGATCATGCCGTGCGAGTGCCCCGCCGGCCGTCACACGGCAGGCCGCCGAGGAGGTCCGGGACCACCACCGCGCGACCGTCCACGGAGGACTCGAACCGGCGGGGGAGGAGATCGTCCGGGCCCGGGGCACGGCGCCTGCCCGATCCGCCGACGGCACCCGGTACGTGTCCGGGAAGCGCGTCCTGATCGCGATCGGGGCGCTCCTGGTGGCCGAGACCGCCTCCCGGATCTACAGCCGTCTGCGCTGACGGCTGCCCGATCTGCCCGGCCACAGCCGGGCGGTGAGGGGAGCCGGACAGACCCACGGCCCCACCAGACGAACACACCCGAGCGCCCCTCCTCAACTTGCCGGAAGACAAGGGACGCCCGGGCCACCCATCCCGCAAAGGAACAGGTGAGCCAATCATGGCATTCAGGAAGTCGATCTCTCAGGACGAGCTGCGCCAGAGCCTGACCGCCGAGGAGCAGGAACGCCACGCCACCACCTACCAGGCGTCGCGCGGAGGCTGGTTCCCCGCGCCGGCCAAGCCGGTGCCGGGCACCCCGAAGGGCGACAAGAAGTGACGTGCTGCGGGCAGCCGATGAGTTCGAGCGGCGGCCAGCTGGTGTGCGGCCGGTGCGGTGCCTGGTACCAGCCCGGTGTCGTCCTCCGGTTCGGCCCGGAGTACCCCTGCCGGTGTGGTGGCTGGCACCCGGCCGGACAGCAGTGCGGAGGTGCCGCATGATCGGCCGACGCTTCCGCCTTCTGGTCGTGCTGCGCAACCTGTGGCAGTGCAGCCAGTGCGGCGGGTGGTTCGAATCGGATTCACCGTCGCAGACGTGCGGGTCGTGCTGACGACCTCGCTCAAGTGATCACAGGACCGGGGCCCTTTGGTGGGCCCCGGTCCTCTACCCCAAGGAGTACAGATGCCTACCGTCCAGCCGCCGTTGGCGGTCCGACACACCCCCGACACGGCCCCTGACCTGCGCGACACGGTCGCCGACACGCCCCCCGGCACGGGCGATCTGCTCGTGCGGGAGATGGTCGCGCAGCAGATGCGCACCACCACCACCACGATCTACCGGTCCATCACGTACGTCAGCCTGTGGGTCCTGCTGCTCTGCTCGACCGTCTTCGCCGCCGTGCAGGTCTGGGCACTGCGCGGCTACCTGCCCGCCGAGCTGCCCGCCCCGGCCGCCTGGTCCCTGCCGGTCGCCCTCCAGGTCCTCGTCCTGGCCGCCGAACTCATCCTGCTCAGCAGCGCGGTCACCCGCTCCGCCGCCGTGCAGTGGACGGCAGGCGCGGTGATGGCGATCGGCTACGGCGCCGAGATCACCGCCCACGTCCACGAGGGAGGCCGGGACCTGGTGACCGTGACGCTCGTCGTCATGAGCACCCTGCTCGCCCTGTGCTGGACCCTGCTGGCCCTCGCGCTGCGCGCCGGTATCAGCGACGCGGACGCCCTGGTGCTCCAGCAGCGCACCCGCCTCGCCGTCGCCAACCCGGTCACCGCGGCCCCGGTCGAGGTGCCCGCCGCGCCGCCGGCGCCTGCCCCGAAGCCCGAGCCGCAGCCGCAGCCGGTGGAGTTGGAGCCGCAGGCGGTTCCCGAGCTGGCGCCCGTCGCGTGGTACGAGCCGGAGGCCGTGTCACCGACCGACACGGCCTCTGACCTGGGCGACACGGTCGCCGACACAGGCGCCGACACGGACGTTCCCGAGCCCGGTGGTGCTCTGTCCGACGTCGAGATGGACGCCGTCGTCCACATGATCGTCACCGAGACCAACCCCCCGCGCTCCTACCGCGAGATGGAGGCCCGTTACAGGGAGCTGGGATACGTCGGCGGAGCCGGGCGACTGCGCGAGTCCTGGCGCCGAGTCGTCCAGCCGACCGAGGTCTGACCGGCCATGACCATCAGCTTCGGCACGATGCCGCACATCTGCACCGCCAAGGTCACCGCGGCCATCGAGGCGTACAGCCCCGCCCGTGGGACCACCCACGGCCGCCTCGACGCCACCGCCTACGTCTGCGCCGTCCATACCCAGGTCGCCCGCGACATGTGGACCGACCAGGGCCTCACCCCCTACACCGCCCCGGTCTCGCGGAACAGCGCCATGCGCTGCGGCTACATCAGCGACTTCCGCGAATCCAGCCCTGTCACACCCGCCTGAAAGGATCGACCCCATGACAGCCAAGACCCCCGCCCAGCTCGCCGACGACGCCGCCGAGGCGATCCGCGCCCTCAACCACGCGACGATGTCGACGCGCCCCGGCTGGGAGTTCCCCGCCGACGCCTACAGCGTGGTCGGCAACCTGCGGGAACTCGCCCAGCGCCTCCCCCAGCTCTACGGGCAGATCGGCGTGTTCATCCAGCGCCTGGCGGCTGACGACCACATCCGCAGCGACAAGGGCGGTGACGGCGCCGACGAGGTGACCGCCGCATACGACGCGCTCATGCGCGCCCAGGACGACGCCGTGACGATGGAGGCCGCGCTCGACGGCGCGCACTCCGCGCTCTCCCCGCTCGCGTACAAGGAATGACGAACCGGCAGAAGCGCCAGCCCGCCTGACGGGACGGCAGCAACACGAAGGCCCGTGACACGGGAAATGTCACGGGCCTTCGTTCGCCCCTTGCGATCTCAGGGGCCACTTTCGGCGTCGCAGTGGATATTGACCACCAGTTGGTGAAAGGATCACTGCCACAAAAGAACGTGGGGCGCACCCGGATGTAGGAGTTCGGGATACGCCCCGCGTGAGTCCTCACCCAGTTCGTTCTCTAGGCGCACCAGCAAGGACCCAACGCTTTGATCAGCGTACCCGGGGACAGCAGCCCCGCAACACCTCTCCAGGCCACCGGGCCTGACGATCACCCGTGCGATACGCCGGGTTCATCCGCATTTGCCGCCTCCCGCCGCTCCAATGCCCAGCGCCGCCGTGAGGCCCGCGCCAAGGCACACAAGCAGCAGGTCGAGGCGAAGGTGGCGACCGCCACCGCCGAGACCGCCATCTTCTGGACGTCGCAGGCCCTCATCGCCGCAGGCGTTCTCACGCCCGAGCTGCCCGAGGGCGAGCACCAGGCCGTCGAGACCCCCGCCGCCCGCGCCCAGCGCGCCGCCGTCGCCGCCGACTTCAAAGCCCGCCTCGCCAACTCCCGTATGGGCCAGGACGCCCGTACGGCGCTTGGGGCGGCCCTGGAGCGCTTCCGGGACCCGAAAGCCGCTCAGAACGCCGTAGAGACCCGTCAGAAGGCCACCGACGCCCCGCGCGTCCCCTGCGCCTGCGGGTGCGGCGGGCTCACCACGGACCGCACCACCGCCCCCAGTCACCCTCAACACCAGGCTGCGGCACCCCAGATCAGCCCCGACGGCGGGACGCCTGGGAAAGCAGAGAACAGTGTTGCCGCTTCGACGGCCGAAACCGCCGGTGACCTGCGCGAACACCCCGAAGAAAACCGCACCGAACCGGCGCCCGGTACGCCCGATTTGGGTGAGAAGTACGAACAGCGCAACAACAAGCTGCAGAAGCGCATGCGGCTCCTCGACGAAGCCCGCGCGATCAGCACCCTCCCGTCCGTGAAGGCGTGCGCGGTGAACACGGTCGCGGGCGCCGTGGCGATCACTCAGAAGAGCGATGGCACCGGCGGATTCACCGGATTGTTCCGGTGCGGGTCGGTTTGGTCGTGTCCCGAGTGCATGCCGGTGGTCCGCGCGGACCGCGCCGCGCTGATGGAGACGTACGCCCACGCCTGGGGGTTGGAGCACGACGCCGAGCTGTGCACCGGCGATCCGGCGGACCGCGGCAAGACCCACGCCGGACACGGCATGGCGATGGCCACCTTCACCTCCCGCCACGGCGAGCACGCCGTCCTGGAGGACCGCCTCGTCTTCGACCGTGACGGCAACCCGGTCAAGGACAAGGACGGAAAGCAGCAGGTCAGGCCCGGTCAGCTCCAGCGCACGGCCAACGCTTGGCGCCGGATGCTCCAGAGCCGGTGGTGGCGCCGGATGCGCAAGGAGTACGGCATCGTCGGCGCCACCCGGGCCCTGGAAGTCACCCATTCGTGGGCCAACGGCTGGCACACGCACATTCACTCGATCCTGTGGTTCGAGGAACCCGTCACCGACGACGTCGCCGAGGCCATCGAGGCCGAGCTGTACATCCGGTGGCAGGCCGTGTGCACGGCCCTGGGGCTCGGTCGGCCGTCGCGCAAGCACGGCGTGAAGGTCGACCCCGCCCGCCGGGGCGCCGAGGGCGCCGCCGACCTCGCCCGCTACCTCGTGAAGGTTCAGGACAAGGACCAGGAGAAGCCGAAGCCTTCGCCCGACGCCCCGGTCAACCACGTCTCCAGGGACGCCCGTCCGACCGCTGACCAGGCACGACGCCTCAAGGACGCCCGAGCCCGCCGCGACCGCGCCCGCGAACAGGGCAAGACCCGCGCCGAGGCCGACGCCGACGCCCTGATCGCCGACATCCGAGAGGAGATCGGCCAGGCCGCCCGCGCCCGCGCGCTCGGCAACGAGCTGCTGCGCGGCGACAACAAGACCGGCCGCAAGGACGGCCGGACCGCGATGGAGATCCTGCGCCTGGCCCTCGCCGACGACGCCGCCGAGCGCGAGCTGTACCGCGAGTACGAGCGGGCCACCAAGGGCTCCCGCATGCTCACTTGGACCGGTGACGTGCGCGAACGCCTCGAACGCCTCACCGGCGCCGCCGAACGCGACGCCCAGGAGGTCATGCAGGACGAGGACCGCAAGGACGTCACCGCCGTCCTCGTCCAGGTCGCCCCCGACCCGTGGAAGACGAAGGTCGCCGCCCACACCGGCCGCCGCGGGCAACTCCGCGTCGCGGTCAAGGTGTCGTCGGACAACGCCATCCAAGCCGGGCTCGACATGGAGGACGCCGCCCGCGCGGCCGTCCGCGAACTCCTCGAATCCTGGGGCCTGACCTGGGGCACCGACATGTTCGGCCCCGACGTCGACCTGACCACCGGCGAGATGACCGGCGAGCACGTCGTACCGCCGCAGAAGACCGAGCACCGCCGCCCCCGTTGGGAGACGCCCGACGAGCTGGAGGGCAACGCCGCCGCGCTCGGCGTCAGCCCGCGCGACTACGCCCGCCCCGAGCAAGGCCGGCGCCGCGCCGCCGGACTGCCCGTCGACCGCACCCTGCCCACCCAGGCCGGGACCGCCAAGGCCAAGGCCGCTCCGACCGTGCCCACCTGCGTCGTGTGCGACCTCCCCGTCGCACCCGAACTCACAGAGCCCGTCCACCTGCTGTGCGACCCGTTCACCGCCTGAAAGGATCGACCGTGCCCGTCACCGTTACCGACACCCACACCGGCTGGACCTGCCACACCGGCGCCTCCCTCATCGCGGACGCCATGACCGCCGGCCCCGGAAAGCTCGGCACCATGCACGGCTGCATCTACGTCTGTCCCGAGCACCAGGCCGACGCAGAGGCCCGGATCACCGCTGCCGGATACGACCCCCGGGTCGAGCCCGCGCCGCCGGGCCACCGCTGGGACCCCTGGCCCTGCGGCCACATCACCGCCTACTCCACCGAGGCCGCCGAAGGCATGTCGTCAACTGCCGCCGAGAGCTGACCATGACATACGCCGACACGGCCCCTGACCTGCGCGACACGGACGCCGACACGGCACCCGACACAGGCCGTCCGGCCCCCTCCGCGCCCACCTGGGAGTACGGAGCCCCGTACCTGCCCATCACCGTTACCGAGAGGAACGACATGACCACCCAGGCACCCGTCTACATCCTGATCCACCCCGACGGCCGCGCCGAGTGGGGCGACCGCATCGCCACCGCCGAGAAGGAGCTGGGTTCCCACGGCATCGGCCGGGCCTTCCTCACCGACGGTTCGCGCCTACGCCTCGCCATGTCCGACTGCGCGTTGGTCCTGCGCGACGAGTACGCGCCCAACCCGTACGCCGCCGCGGTGCTGGCCAGCGTCGCAGGGTTCCCGGCCGAGGCGGCTCCCGAGACCCGGGGCCCGGTCATCCTGTTCGGCTGGGACCCCAACAACGAGTGGGACAGCACCCGCCCCTTCACCGTCGTCGAGCGGGACGTCATCGCCGCGGCGCTGGCCGCCGCCGAGTGCACCACCGGAACGGCGCCGAGCTGACCGCCCGGTGGTCCTCGGAGGCGCCGACGCAAGCGCCGGCCACGGAGCCCAGGGGCTCCGTGCAGTGGTCCAACCGGCAGGTGACCGACAGCGGCACCGTCCAGGCTGAGTTGCTGGCCACGACGATCGCCTGACCCTCCGCCGCGACCAACAACTCAGCAGCGAGGTATGCCGGTGCGCTTCGCTTACCGGCACCTCGCCCCTGGCGCGCTGCGCTTGCCGGGGGAGACCGCCCCCGAAAGGGGCGGTCGGCCCGCGGCCCTGGGGGCCGCGAGGCGGGACGGAGCCCGAGGCCGCGAGGCGGCCCCTGGCACCGTCCGCGCACCGGCAAGCGGTGCGCATACCGGCGGGTGATACGACTGGTGTCGGGGCGTGTCGGCGTCCGTGTCGCGCAGGTCGGGACCGTGTCGAGCCGTGTCGGCCCCGTGTCGGCGGTCGATGGGGAGGGTCTTGATGGTGCGCGGGACGCCGGGCAGCAAGCGCGGGCACACGGTGTCGGTGCGGCTGAACGATGAGGAGAAGCAGCGGTGGGACGAGGCCCGTGCTGGGTCCGGCCGCCGTGAACTCGGTGCGTGGGTCCGCGCGGTCGTCGAGGACGTCCTCGCCGACGTCGACGACGGCCAAGCGCCCGGTGCCGAGCGAAGGCCGGCGCCGCTCGACCCCGTCACGCAGGCCGCGTACGACGAGTTGTGCCGGATCGGCGCGAACTTGAACCAGCTCGTCAGGTACACCCACCAGGATGGTGCCCTGCACCCGGCCATCGAGGCTGCCCTGTTCGAGGTCGGCAACGCCGCCCTCGTGATCCGGGGGATCGAGCCGATGCGGCCGACGGACCCCGAGTGATCGCCAACATCACCAAGGGGAAGAAGGCGGTCGGCGCCCTGGTCTACGACTTCGGGCCCGGACGCCGGGATGAGCACGTCAACCCGCGGATCGTCGCGGGGAACGTGACCGGCACGCCGCTGCAGGTCGCCCGGATGATCGACCACACCGCGCGCCGCCGTCCCGAGATCGCCGCCCCGATCTGGCGGTGCTCCCTGTCGCTGCCCGACGAGGACGGCATCCTGCCCGATGCCCAGTGGGGCGACATCGCCGCGAAGTTCATCGCCGAGATGGGCTTCGACGGCGCGCCGTGGGTCGCCGTACGGCACGGTGACGACCACATCCACCTCACCGTGTCGCGCGTCGACTGGTCCGGGCAGCTGCTCACCGACCGGTGGGACTACCGCCGGGCCAGGGAGGCCGCGGACGCCCTCGAGGAGGAGAATGGACTCGTACGGGCCCGTGACCGCTTCCGGGCTGAGGGTCCGCAGGTCCGAAATGCTGAGCTGGAGGCGTCGAACCGGCGCCGGGGACCGGAGCCGGCCGCGCCGCCCGAGCGCGAGGAGCTCCGACGGATCGTGCGCGAAGTACGGGATGCCAGCCGGGGGCTGGGCCGCGACGCCTTCGAGTCCGGCCTCACCGACTTCGGTGTCTCCTTCAGGGCGAACGTGGCGTCGACGGGCCGGATGAACGGCTACAGCTTCACGCTCGACGGCCTGGTCGACGGCGACGGCGCCCAGGTCTGGTTCCCGGCGTCCAAGGTCGCCAAGGACCTCCGGTGGGCCGCGCTCCACCAGGTCCTGGGGGATGGACCCGCGCCCACCACGCTTGCCCGGTCAGATGGGGACGTCCCCACGCCGGAGCAGGTCGAGGAAGCCGTCGACCAGGCCGAGGCGGACGTCGCGGAGTTCGCCCGCCAGGCCGCGAAGATCCTTCAGCGCGGCCAGGCCGAGCGCGGCGTAGTCCCCGCCGACCACCCCGCCCTGTCCACCGACCCCGCCCAGCGCCTGCTGGAGCAGTGGCGGATGAAGCAGCGCGGCGAACCGGTGCCGGCGGAACGGCTCGTACCCGCCGAATCGGTCCCGGCCTGGGACGACAAGCGGCGCCGCCCCTACGGCGCGCTCGGCGCCGAGAAGCTCAAGACGGCGCTGCAGAAAGCCGAACGGGAGGCCGAGCGCCTCGCCCACAGCCGCGACGCCGCCCAGCGCGCCGCGCGGAGCTGGGACGGCCTGGCCACGGGAGCGGTCACCGGCGAACAGGTCCAGGCCCTGCACAAGCTCAACGCCCGTCTCGCCAAGGCCGAGCCGCACCTGAAGGTGGTGCGCGAGCAGATGGAGCGGGCGAGGCAGGCGGATGCCACCGCCGACGCCGCGCGGAAGATCTGGAAAGAGGCCGACGCTCGCAAGAACCTTGGTCGGGTCGAGCTGTGGAGGCTGAAGACCAGCAAGAAGGCGGAGGAGAACAAGGCGTCGACCGCAGGCGAGGCCATCCACCTCTACGTCGACCAGGGCACGAAGGCCCGCCGGACAGCAGGCGAGTCCCACAAGGAGGCGGTCAAGGTGTCCGGCCTGGCCGACCCGGTCGCCGAGCGGGAGCGCGTCACCGAGTACTGGCCCGAGCTGCTGCGCGAGGCTCAGGCCCGCGACCAGGCCCACGGCGTCGCACGACGGGAAGCCATGCTCACCGACGCAGAGACGTACGAGCGCCGGCGCACCGCGGAGCAGGCCAAGGCCGCCGCGCTCCGCCAGGAGCAGGCCCTGCGGACCTCGATGCCGGAAGCACAGGGCAAGGCCGAGGCACGAGCACGGTCCGCCGCCGCCCGCCCCACCAAGGACGGGAAGAAGACCAGGAAGGCCGGCACCGGCCGCCGCTACACCGGACCCCGCCCGGACGAGCGGCCCCCGCACCTGCGCCAGCCGCCCCCGCCGAAGGGTGGCCGGGGCCAAGGACTATGAGCCGGTGCGTGGGTGCTGGGGGGCTTCGCCGCCCCCCAGACCCCCGCTTAGGTCGGCATCCCCCAGCGCGACCAGGTCCCGTATGGCGAACCGCCGTTCGCGCCGGGGGACACCGCCCCCTCCGCAGGTGTGGCCAGGGGCCTGCCGACACGGGGGCCGACACGGCCGACACGGGCTCTGACCTGCGCGACACGGTCGCCGACACACCCCCCTAGTAGGCGTCCGGCAGGTGTCCGGCGCCCGGTCCGAGGGTCCGCCGGCCTTTGCGCTCGGCCACGTCCTGGTGCTCGTTGACGTCGGCCAGCTCGGCGCGCTCGGCGGGCAGAAGGCGCGGGGCGGACGTCGTCATTGTGCTGGTGCTCGTGGTGGGGCCGGTGCCCAGTGGTCGGCGCGTGGTGCTCATGACGTGCAAGTCTGGCTGAGCCAGGGTGCCTTACGAGGCGTGCCGGTGCTTTCGACGAGCACGGCCTGGTGCTCGTCGTCGCGGCCCGTACCGGCACCGAAGTGGCGCCCTGACGGGGGGAGTCACTTGCTGATCGGATTGATTGGTCCGCCCAGCTCAGGATCGGTCTGGCGATCGGCTGGCGATCGGCGGTGATTGGTCCGGCGGGCCAATGCCGGGCCAATCACAGCCGATCGGGAGGCCGATCACGCTGAAGCCGCCGACGGCGAGTAGCGCGCGGCCAGCTGGTGCGCGCTTCTAGGCAAGGCGGGTACTCGCGGTGGGTCCCTCCGGTCTGGGCGGCACTCACGGTGGTGCCCGTGGTTCTGGGGGGTGCGCAACCGCTGACTCCCGAAAGTGTGCTGGTCAGCGGTTGCGCACCCCCCAGGTTCCGGGCAGGGTGCGGAGGGCTGTCCAGACCGGAGGGACCCACCGCGACCGCCGGAACCACCCACAACCCGCAGGCCAGGGACGGGTTTGGGGCCCCTCTGGGACTGGTGGCCGGGGGGACCGGGGGGCGGAGCCCCCGGGTACCGCAGCTTGCTGCGGTGAGTCCCGAGAGGGCGGTCGGTCCGGGGTGAAACGTGGAGGAAGGCTGAGCTGTCCGTGGTGGTGGGCGGCGTACGGTCGGCGCATGCCGAAGTACGAGACGCCCCGGAACGAGCGGGGAGAGCGGATCTGCCAGCAGTGCCACGACCCGGACAAGCCGCTGAGGCGGTCCCTCGGCACGAAGCCGGTGATCTACTGCTCCCCCGCCTGCAAGCAGAAGGCGTACGAGAACCGCCGGATGGAGAAGGCGATCGTCGCGGCCGTCGCCGAGGAACAGCGCAGGGCCGCTGCACGCGAGGGAAAGTCAGTGCCTTTGCCCGGAAAAGTCACTGACGCACCGAAAGTCAGTGACGTTCACGGCGCCGACCGGCCGGACACCGACGCAAAGTCAGTGGCTTTGCCGTTGCCGGGGATGGGCCACGTGGGCGCCCTCCCCTCCCCCGCCGCCGAGGACCCGGGCGCCGAGCTGGACCGGCGTCTCGCCCGCTGGCTCGGGCCCGAAGAAGGCGCCGGCGCCGGAGGCGGGTGAACGACTACCGCTGTGCCGGGGGCCGTGTCGGCGTCCGTGTCGCGCAGGTCAGGGGCCGTGTCGGCGGCGTGTCGGGAGTCAAGGCGCGACACGGCCAGAGCGCGTTGCGGGAATGACGAAAGGCCCGCCGTAAGACGGGCCTGGTCTGATAGTTGGGTCCCCCGCGGGGTCAGGGGTGGGATTACGGGGATTCGCTGGCCTCACCATCCTCGACGGACGGGGCCGCGTAGTAGTCAGAGGTGGCGGGAGCCACTGGCCAGCGGGCGGACGAGCCCCGGGGCAGCGGGTATCCGACCGCGAACAGCGCGGCCGACATTCGGATGTCCTGCACTTCGACGATGCGCGGCTCCTGACGGCCTCGGCCGGGCAGGGACGTGATCCGTACGGCGCGGAGGAGCGGGACTCCGGCCGCAGGCATCAGCAGTGCTTCGGCCTCGTCCGGCGATGGCATCCGCGCGGACACCTCCTCACGCCAGGCCAGGGCGCGTTCCGCCCATTCCTCGACGCGGTCGTACATCCCGCCCAGGCCGGTGTCCCCGCGCAGTGCGGGGATCTCCTCAGTCACCCAGGAGCTGATCCAGGAGTCCGCGAGTTGCCGGTGTTCGTCGCGGCCGGGGTCGCCGACGATCCGTTTGCGCACGGTCAGAGGCTCTCCCGGCTCGACGCCCAGGATCTCGGCGACGTCGGCCGGCACCGGTGCTTCGGTCACACGGGTACGTTCCCCGTCAGGCCAGGACAGCGCCCGCCAGTGCTGGACCTCGGGTCCTGAGAAGTAGCCCAGCTCGTCGCGCTCGATCTGCCGGGTTCGCACGGTGAGCCGCACGCGGTCGGGGTGCTTCTTCACGAAGACCCCGCTGCGACGTCGGCTCTCGACCAGCCCTTCCCGGGTCAGCAGTGCGTATGCCTTGCGCACGGTGATGTCGCTGACCCCGTACGAGGCGGCAATGTCGCGCATCATCGGTAGCTGCGACCCGGGCCCGTACTCCCCTGACACGATGCGTTGTCGCAGGTCAGAGGCGATTTCCTCGTAACGACTGGCCATCTGTGCGTCCCTCCATGTTCGTCCCCTTGAGCATTTAACGTATACGCCAAGCTTGCATCCCGCCACTTTTAGCGTATACGTTATCTCTCGGCAGCCAAGACGGCCCCAGGGGTGGAACCCAGGGGCCGTCTCCTGCCCCGGAGTTGGAAGCTCCGGAGCGAGCCGCCGGCGGGACGTTGGAAGCGTCCTGTCGCCGGAGCCCGGCGTTGGAGCGTCGGGCGCCATCGACCTGTGTCCATGGGAGTGGAGGCCGACGTGCTGATGGTGTCAGGACTGTGGAGGCGCGTGTTTTCACGCGGCCCGCAGCACTTTGTTCTCGGGGAGGGGTGCCGTACGCGGACCGTGCTTCCTGGCCAGCGGCGATGCGCCGTCGACCAGGCGGCCCCGTCCGGCGCCGCCCAGCTCCTCGGCGGAGACGAACTCCGTGCCCAGGCGATGATCGCCAGGACGGGGGCGGTCCTGTGATCCTGTCGATCAACGCCAACCAGGTCCGGCAGGTCCCTGTCCCGGAGACGTCCAGCCCCGCCTGCCAGGGGATGGACACCGACCTCTTCTTCCCCGACAAGGCGTCCGCCGCCGACTCGGCCCCCAACGAGGCCGAGCGCAAGGCGCTCAGGGTCTGCGCCCCGTGCCAGCTCAAGCGCTGGTGCCTCGTGCAGGAACTCGCCGAGGTCTCGGTCGCCGATCGGATTCGCGGTGTACGCGGCGGGCTCCGTCAGGTCGAGCGCCGCGCGCTGTACCGGGCCCACAGCGATGCGGGGAGGGCGGACCAGTGACCGCGATGGCCCCCTGGTGGGCGGTCAAGCCGACCAGCCTCGCCGAGGACCAGCCCGTCGAGCAGCCGTCGGCCGAGGAAGGCGACTGGCTCGACAAGCTCTGGGCCTACGACGATCTCGCACCCGCCACCGCCGACACGGCCGACACGGACGTCGACACGGACGTCGACACGGACGCCGACACGGCCGACACGGACGCCGAGGAGACGCCCGGGAAGGGCCGCTGGTTCGTGCCGCAGGCGGGTTACTGGCGGTCGCCGAGTCTGCCTGCCCGGCCTTCGTTGCCTGCCCGGCCTGCGCTGAGTGAGGGCACGAAGCGGCTGCTCTACAACGTGTCTGCGGCGGGGGCCGGTTGGTACGTGGGTCTCGGCCCGACGATCGGCGGCTGGATCGAGAGCTGCGGCCGTGAGACGAGCATCGGCGGCGCGCTGGCCCTGGGCGGGGGCATTTGCCTTGGTATCGCCGCGTTTTGGGACAGCCGTACCCGCCACTGGAAGCCCGCCCCGCTGGCCTGGGTCACCCGAATCCCCCTCGCGTCCGCGATCACTGCGCTCGCCCTGTACGCCCCCGCGTCCCAGATCTGATCAGGAGAGATTGATGTACGAGCACATCCAGCTGGCCGCCGAGACGTTCAGCGTCGGAGACAAGGTGATCGGGTCCGTGGGCATGGGCGGTCTGGCGACCGCGCTCACGGTCGGCATGGTGGCCGGGATCAAGGAGCCGAAGAAGGGCGGCAAGATCCGCCGCAAGCTCGACTCCACGCAGGCGAGTGTCCTCGGGGTGGCCGCCGGGACCTGCTACATGGGCGCCGGATCGATCTGGACCGTGGGCGAGGGGCTGTCGGACGGATTCGCCCAGGTGTTCACCGGCGGGGGCTTCGGCACGGCGGGCATGGGCGCGGTCTCCTTGCTCCTCGCCGCTGTCATGTACTTCCGGGAGGCCAGGCCGGGCGCCGCGGCGTTCACGGGCGTCCTCGCCGCCGGGGTGTGGGCGCAGGCCGGGGGTATCTGGGGTCTGCCGCAGGCCCTGGTGCTGACCGGCGCGCACGCGATCGGTATGGCATGAGCGCCGCCGAGCCGCTCCCGGCCGAGGAGCCCTCGGAGATCGCCGTCGAGGTCGAGGCGCCGGAGCGCGTGCACCTCGAACTCGTCGAGGACGAGGAGTCCGAGAGCGAGCGGGGGCGGGTCGCGGTCATGGCCTCTGAGCTGCGGCCCTACCTGCCTACCCGTGCCCAGCTTGCTGTCTCGTTCGCCGGGGTAGGGGCGGGCACCCGGGTCCTGATCGGCCACGGCTGGACGTGGCTCGGCAAGGACGGGTGGATCTGGGACGGCCTGACCAAGGTGGGTGCGGTCGCGGGCGGTTGTGTCGTCGGACTCCCCGCTGTCTGGCAGGCCGTCGCCACCGTGACAGGCCCGTACGCCCCGTTCGTGCCTACCGTCGCGGTCGTCTGCGGCTGCGTCGCCGCGAAGCGGTACGCCCCCAAGACCGAGAAGGCGAAGAAGAAGCCGGCCTCCGTCATCGAGGACCAGGACGCCGACGAGGCGGCCGAGGCGGAGTCGGCGGAGGAGGACGCCGACGAGGTGATCGGGGCGGAGGACGTCGCCCAGCTCGTCCGCGATGTTGCCGCCCGCCACAAGCACCAGGGCGTGCACCTGGAGGACTTGCTGACGGAGCCCCTCTTCGAGGGCTGGGAGAAGGCCGAGTTGAAGGCCGCGCTGACCGATGACTGGGCACTGCCCGTCGAGAGCTTCAAGCTGATCTTCCAGACCCCCGAGGGGAAGCGCCAACGCAACCGCGAGGGAGTGCGGTTGCGGCACCTCCCGCAGACCCCCGCCGGGAGGGTCGGGGAGGGGCCCGTCCGGGGCCTGGCAGTGGTGCCCTCCCAGCCCCCCGCCGAGGGCGGCTCCAGCACCCTGCCCGAGGCCCCCGTCGAGGGGTCTGCGGGAGGTGCCGCAACCGCACTCCCTCGCGGTTGCGTTGGCGCTTCCCCTCGGGGGTCTGGAAGATCAGCTTGAAGCTCTCGACGGGCAGTGCCCAGTCATCGGTCAGCGCGGCCTTCAACTCGGCCTTCTCCCAGCCCTCGAAGAGGGGCTCCGTCAGCAAGTCCTCCAGGTGCACGCCCCGGTGCTTGTGGCGGGCGGCAACATCGC
>NZ_LIQQ01000191.1 GCF_001418565.1 Streptomyces graminilatus
CTCGTCCTCGTCCTCGTCGAACGAGGTGAGGTCGACGGTGAAGAGGGGGCGCTCGGCGCTGAGATCGTCGGCGGCGTACACCTCCGTGCAGCCCTGTGTGTCGTCCCGTACGAGGACGCGGAGTACCGGCACCGGGGTCCCGCGCAGCGCGCCCGCCCGCTGCCGGCCGAGCCAGGCCGAGGTGAGCGCGGTCACCGCGAGGCCGGTCAGGAAGACGGTGACGACCCAGGCGCCTTCCTGGTCCCCGGCCGAGCCCCAGAGACCGGCGGTACTCGCCGCCAGCGCGCCGAGTACGAGTACGACGAACCCCAGTACGAACAGCAGCCGCCCACGCCGTAGCGGGGCCCCGGTGTACGGCACGGGTGCGGCGACGCCCCCGGCGGCCTCCACCGCCCGCTCCAACTGCTCACCGCGCGCCCGCAGCCGTACGGCCACGACAGCCCAGGAGCCGAGCACGACCACCACTCCGAAGCCGGTCAGCGCCCATGACTTCGAGGAGGCCTCGGCGGCGAGGGCGAGCAGCAGCAGGGGGGCGCCGACCCACACCAGCTCGGGCCTGGCGAGCACCCAGAGCACGTACACGGCGAACCCGGCGGCGACGAACGGCCACAGACCGCCGGCCATCGCGACCAGGGCGCCCACGCACAGCACAAGGGTGGCGAGTCCGGCCGCGACCGAGCGGCGCACCCGCAGGAAGGTCCAGCGCGGCGGCAGCGCGGCCGACCAGGCCGCCGCGCGAGCGGTGGTCCAGTCGCGGCAGCCGTCGGGTATGGCGGCGGCGGGCAGCCGCAAGGCCTCGTCGGGGAGGGGCACGCGGGTCAGCCGACCGCGAGCAGAATCGCCAGCAGGACAGCGCCCGCGGCGGCGGGCGCCATGATCTCGTACGCCCATTTCACGGTCACCTCGCCCTGAGAGGTGTCCGCCTTCTCCCGGGCCTCCCACAGCCGGCCCAGGTCGTCCATGATCTGGTCGGTCTGGGCGCGGGTAGGACCGGACGGCACCAGAGGCGTCCGACCGCCACCACCGATGCCACTGGCCTCACGAGCCTCGCGCATCTGGGCCCGGTTGGCCCGCTTGCGGGCGCGCAGCGAGACGGGGATGGACCAGAGCTGGTACTTGGCGCCGGACTCGGCGACGACCTCGTTCGAGAAACCCGACCGGAACCCGGCGACGGTGCCCCAGGGCAGCTCGACGACCCGGAACGGGTTGCGTACGCGCAGCCGGTCGTCGTTGGCCAGCACGACGGGCCGCAGGGTGAAGGCGATCACCAGCGGTACGGCGCAGAGCAGCGTGGCGAGCGCCAGCCACGGGGCCCGCCCATGGCCGACGAACAACGCGTCACCGCCGAGCCAGGCCGCGATCCCGAGCAGCAGCACTCCGGCCACGAGGGAGGAGGGTGACCGGTAGGCCCGATCGGGCAGCACGGATTGCGCGGATCCCTGAGCGGGCGACGGATGGTCCGGGTTCGACATACCCCCGATTCTGCCCGACACCCCGAACGCCACCTGCCTGGCCCCGTCCACCCAGGCACATCCAGCCCGTCCGGCGCCTGAGGACGAGGCCCGTCCAGGGCCGAAGCGGGGGTCCGGGGGCGGCAGCCCCCAGGAACGGGATGGGAACGGGTAAGGGCGGCGGGGGCGAAAACAAACCCACCCCCACCCTTTTCCCGGGCTGTACAGCCGCTACGCGCGTAGATATGCTCGGCTTGTGACCATGCCCACCACTGCATCAACCGCACTCCCGCTCAAGGACGTGACCACGTCCAACAGCACGCTGCGCCGCTACCTCCACGGGCTGCCCGGCGTCGACGCGGTCGGCCTGGAGGCCCGCGCGGCCTCCCTCGGCACGCGTTCCATCAAGACCACCGCGAAGGCGTACGCCATCGACCTCGCCATCTCGATGGTCGACCTGACGACGCTGGAAGGCGCGGACACCCCCGGCAAGGTCCGGTCGCTCGGCGCCAAGGCGGTCCGCCCCGACCCGACCGACCGCACGGCCCCCGCCACGGCCGCCGTCTGTGTCTACCCGGACATGGTGGCCGTCGCGAAGGAGTCCGTCGCCGGCTCCACCGTCAAGGTCGCGTCGGTCGCCACCGCCTTCCCGGCCGGCCGCGCCGCCCTCCCCGTCAAGCTGGCCGACGTGCGTGACGCCGTCGCCGCCGGCGCCGACGAGATCGACATGGTCATCGACCGCGGCGCGTTCCTCGCCGGAAACTACCTGAAGGTGTACGAGGAGATCGTCGCCGTGAAGGAGGCCTGCGGGGCGTCCGCCCGGCTCAAGGTCATCTTCGAGACGGGCGAGCTGTCGACGTACGACAACATCCGGCGCGCCTCCTGGCTCGGCATGATCGCCGGGGCGGACTTCATCAAGACGTCCACCGGCAAGGTGGCCGTGAACGCGACGCCCGCGAACACCCTCCTCATGCTGGAGGCCGTACGCGACTTCCGTGCGCAGACCGGCGTCCAGGTGGGCGTGAAGCCGGCCGGCGGGATCCGCACCACCAAGGACGCGATCAAGTTCCTCGTCCTGGTGAACGAGACGGCGGGCGCGGACTGGCTGGACAACCACTGGTTCCGCTTCGGCGCCTCCTCGCTGCTGAACGACCTGCTGATGCAGCGCCAGAAGCTGACCACGGGCCGCTACTCCGGCCCCGACTACGTGACGGTGGACTGATCACCATGGCATCCGCACCCACACCCGCACCTGTATCGGCATTCGCCTCCGCGTTCGAGTACGCCCCGGCACCCGAGTCCCGCTCGGTAGTCGACATCGCCCCTTCCTACGGCCTGTTCATCGACGGCGAATTCGTCGAATCCGCCGACGGCAGGGTCTTCAAAACGGTCTCCCCCTCCACCGAGGAGGTCCTCTCCGAGATCGCCCAGGCGGGCGAGGCGGACGTGGACCGCGCGGTGAAGGCCGCCCGGAAGGCGTTCGAGAAGTGGTCGGCGCTCCCGGGCTCCGAGCGCGCCAAGTACCTCTTCCGCATCGCCCGCATCATCCAGGAACGCTCCCGAGAGCTCGCCGTCCTCGAAACCCTCGACAACGGCAAGCCCATCAAGGAGACGCGCGACGCGGACCTCCCCCTGGTGGCGGCCCACTTCTTCTACTACGCGGGCTGGGCCGACAAGCTCGACCACGCGGGCTTCGGCACCGCACCCCGCCCCCTGGGCGTCGCGGGCCAGGTCATCCCCTGGAACTTCCCCCTGCTGATGCTGGCGTGGAAGATCGCCCCGGCCCTGGCGACCGGCAACACGGTCGTCCTGAAGCCCGCCGAGACGACTCCCCTCTCGGCGCTGTTCTTCGCGGACATCTGCCGCCAGGCGGGCCTGCCCAAGGGTGTCGTCAACATCCTTCCCGGATACGGCGACACGGGCGCCGCGCTGATCGCGCACCCGGACGTCAACAAGGTCGCGTTCACCGGCTCGACGGCCGTCGGCAAGGAGATCGCGCGGACGATCGCCGGCACCCGCAAGAAGGTCACGCTGGAACTGGGCGGCAAGGGCGCCAACATCGTCTTCGACGACGCGCCGATCGACCAGGCCGTCGAGGGCATCGTCACCGGCATCTTCTTCAACCAGGGCCAGGTCTGCTGCGCGGGCAGCCGGCTGCTGGTCCAGGAGTCGATCCAGGACGAGCTGCTGGACTCCCTGAAGCGCAGGCTCTCCACCCTCCGCATCGGTGACCCGCTGGACAAGAACACGGACATCGGCGCGATCAACTCCGAAGAGCAGCTCGCCCGTATCACCTCGCTCGTCGCGGCGGGCGAGGCGGAGGGCGCCGAGCGCTGGTCCCCGGCCTGCGAACTCCCGTCCGCCGGTTACTGGTTCGCCCCGACGCTGTTCACGAACGTCACCCAGGCGCACACCATCGCCCGTGACGAGATCTTCGGCCCGGTGCTCTCGGTCCTCACCTTCCGTACCCCGGACGAGGCCGTCGCCAAGGCCAACAACACCCAGTACGGCCTGTCGGCGGGCATCTGGACGGAGAAGGGCTCGCGGATCCTCGCCGTGGCCAACAAGCTCCGGGCGGGCGTCGTCTGGTCCAACACGTTCAACAAGTTCGACCCCACCTCGCCGTTCGGCGGCTACAAGGAGTCGGGCTTCGGCCGCGAGGGCGGTCGCCACGGCCTGGAGGCGTACCTCGATGTCTGAGCGCACCTATGAGCGTCTGAATGTCTTCAAGACCTACAAGCTGTACGTGGGCGGGAAGTTCCCGCGTTCCGAGAGCGGCAGGGTGTACGAGGTGAGCGACGCGAAGGGCAACTGGCTGGCGAACGCGCCCCTGTCCTCCCGCAAGGACGCCCGTGACGCGGTCGTCGCCGCGCGCAAGGCGTTCGGCGGCTGGGCCGGGGCCACGGCGTACAACCGCGGCCAGATCCTCTACCGCGTCGCCGAGATGCTGGAGGGCCGCAGGGAGCAGTTCGTCCGGGAGGTCGCGGACGCGGAGGGCCTGTCGAAGTCCAAGGCCGCCGCCCAGGTGGACGCGGCGATCGACCGCTGGGTCTGGTACGCGGGCTGGACCGACAAGATCGCCCAGGTGGTGGGCGGCGGAAACCCGGTGGCCGGCCCCTACTTCAACCTCTCCTCCCCCGAACCGACCGGCGTGGTCGTGGTCCTCGCCCCCCAGGAGTCGTCGTTCCTGGGCCTGGTGTCGGTGCTCGCCCCGGTGATCGCCACCGGCAACACGGCGATCGTGATCGCCGGCGAGAAGTCCCCGCTCCCCGCGCTCTCCCTGGGCGAGGTCCTGGCCACCTCGGACGTACCCGGCGGAGTGGTGAACATCCTCTCCGGCCGTACGGCGGAGATCGCCCCGCCCCTGGCCGCGCACCAGGACGTCAACGCGATCGACCTGGCGGGCGCGGACGAGGTCCTCGCGAAGGAACTGGAGATCGCGGCGGCGGACAACCTCAAGCGCGTCCTGCGTCCACAATCCGTGGACAACGCACACTGGTTCACCACCCCGGGCACCGAACGCATGACCGCCTTCCTGGAAACAAAGACGGTCTGGCACCCGACGGGCTCACTGGGAGCCGGCGGTTCCTCGTATTGACCCTCGCCGGGTGAAACCGAAGGCCGCGTCTCCCCTCGTCCGGGAAGGCGCGGCCTCCTGCATCAGCCTCTTTCTCACCGACCAAGAGCGGTCCGTGTCCCTCCCCCGTGCCGTGTCACTCGCGGTCGGCAGTCGACCTTGACCGTCCCTCTCACAAATGCCTCATCCGTCGCCTTCCCCGACCACACATACGCCTCCCCCGGTCTGAGCGCCGCCAGCTTCTCGGGGTTGAGCCCCGACAACGCCGCGTTGACCTTCTGCAAGTGCTTCAGCCACGCCGGTGAGGTGAACCGATGCAGCACCATATGGGTGGAGAGTTCGATGAGCTCGGACGGCACGGACGGTGGATCCTGACTGGCGACGAGTACGGACATGCCCTTGTGGCGCATCTCGCGCACGCTGGACACGAGTCCCGTCACCAAATCGCCGCTGTCGGCGTACTTGTGCGCCTCGTCGAAAACGACCAGCTTGTTGAAGGGACGGCCGTCATCAGTCGCCTCCGAGAACAGGTGCATCAGGACGACGAACAGGCTCAGCGCGTCGCTCTTCTCGATGTCGTCGGAGCGCAGGTCCACGATGATCAGGCGCCCAGGACGCGCAAGGTCCTTGAGACGCACCGAATCATCGATGAAGTCGCCAGCGAGATCGAGCCGTTCCCTGGCTTTTCTCTTCAGATGCTCATCTAGTGTGGACTCCTCGACCCCACGGCGGACCGCATCAAGAGTCAGGTCGGAGCGGTTTGCCTTGATGATCCTGCCGATCTGCCGGATATAGCCGGACTGGTTGCCGACCGCCCCCATGAGGAACTTCCAGTGAGCGATCTTCAGTTCCGAGGCAGCGAAGGCCAGCGGATGCACGAGGACACCCGGGTACTGGGCCTGACGCTCCTCCACGTATTCCTCGGGAACGAGCAGTACGACATCTGTGAGGCCGGCAGGCTGTGCCCCGAAACGTCGGCGCAGGGCGTCCCGTTGCCCTTCGTCGTCATTGGCGTGAATCATGCTCAGAAACTCGGGCTCGTACTCCGAGGTCTCGCTGTAGTGGAAGACAATGCTCGCCAGCGGGCTCGCCAGCCGGTTGACTCCTGACACTGGCAGACTCGCCATCTCCAGCACTGATCCCAGCGTGTAGCTCTTACCACCGCCTTGCACGCCGAACAGGCTGATCGCGTGGGTCTCATTGAGATCAAGGGCGACGCTGCGCCCTGCGCTCATACCGAGCAGGCCGAACTGCTGCGACGGCCGCGAAACGCCGAGGACGATATCCGGATGCCCAGTCTCCGAAACCCTGCCTTCCTCACTCTCCGGGCCGGGCTCTCCGATTGCTTCCTCCACCAACATGCCCTCTTGCGGCGGCAAAGTGCCGGCCTGCGGCTCGTCGATCACAGCAGCAGAACTCTCGGAGTTGCCCTGCCCGGCCGTGTCCTGCACCTCGAGTGGCGTCCGGGCATCCTGCGCCGCTACGTCGCCGTTATGGGTCGCCGGCAACTCAGGCGCGTCTTCGTCCGGATCGTCGGCCAAGGGAGCCGGTTCCTCGGGGATGCCCCTGGTACGCGGGCGGGGGCGCAGCTGAACGGTAGCCCCGGCAAAGCTGGAATCGTCGGCCGCCCCGCCGAGGAACTCAAGGCCTGGCAGTACAAGCTCATCCTTCGCGGTGTCTCCCGAAGCAGGAAGGTATTCCGTCGCTATGGCGTCAAGCAGCCCCACCGCGTGGTCACGGCCAATTCGATGGAACGCCACTCCGTCTTCATGGTCGGCGTCAAGTCCCTCCTTGGACAAGTCGAACACGAGGCCGCTGCGGGTGAATTCGAGGCGGTAGCCGTGATCAAGGCGTTCCAGAAGCCAACGTGCCTCGTCCATTGCTTGCTGATCGAAGAGGCCATACCGTCCCGCACGCGAGAGGTACTGGTCCAGCATTGCCCGCAGCGCCACGTTCTGAAGCGGACGATCGGCACGCCCATGGATTGGATCGAACCGTCGTGCGAGAACTCGCTCGGTGTTTTCGGTCTGCCGGATGATCTGCTGCCGCTTGGCCTGGTAAGCGCCGATGCCACCGCCTGTGTGGCACTTGACCTCCAGCAGTCGGCAGACGATGGTCCGCCGCTCGGCATCGAGATCGAACAGAGCGAGGTCTGTGCGGTGCAGCCGGACTTCCGTATCTCCACCCGCAGCTCGGCTGCGTTCCTCGTCGTAGAGCTCAGGGTGAGTGTCGATAGGCACGAGGATCTGGTTGCGCAGTGCCTTGCGTGTCCCTAGATAGAGGCGCGCGAGGGCGAGGCCGAGGACTTCGGTGCGCTGACTCTCACCGAGTGCCGCCAGCTTGAACACAAGGCTGCCGGACAGCTCGCGTAGCTGGTCGAAGAAGGTCCGAATGTGCCGTTCCGGGATGCCTAGAGCACGGTCCGCGAGGACGGGCCCGAGGAGGGCGCGCATCTCGTCCAACGACCGTGAGGAGACGACGATCTGGTGTCCCAGTCCGCCATGGGACGTGATTGTGTGGTCTATAACGTACTCGGAACGTCCGCGTCGACCATGATCGAAGTACTCGGCCCCGAGGGTGCGGTCCACAGTGACGACCCAGTCGCTCACCTGGTGGACGTCGTGTAGAAGGGCACGGTCATCAGGAGTGAGGCGAACCGTAATCTGCGGCAGCATGCCCGGCCGGTGTTCGCCCGCGCTGGCCGCGACCAAGGCGGCGGACAACGCCCGGGGCAGAGCCGCCAAGAGGTCACCCGTTGTCTCGGCGCCCGTCACCGGGTCGGTGGCCCCGTGCCGGGGCTGTCGGGTCCACTCAGCGTTCTCGTCGTCCTCCCGATATGAACTGCCCATCTCCTGGACGAGTCCGTGGACGGCGACCCGCCCGGTGCCGTCCCTACCGGGCGCGATGTCGTGGCTCTCGCCTCCGAAGGGGTTGAAGAGAAAGGTGAGGTGGGCGGGGAAGCCGTCAGCCGCTCTCCGCAGTTCCGTTGCGTCACGAATCACCACCGACAGCTTGGGCCGCAGAGGGTCTCCCGGGGTCGCGAACGCCTCAGCGGCAGCTGAACGGGAGCCGCTCGCCGGAGCCATCAGATCCGTCAGCGCGGAACCCGTCCACGGATCATCCGGCGCGGCGGCAAAGAGCCGGACTGTGTAGTGCAGGTGGGACAGGTGACGGCGCTCCTGGAGGGAGACCAGCATTTCGGCGAGGAGTTCACCGTGTCCCGCGCCGAGCGCGTTGATCACCAGGCTGTCGACATAGGGATGGAGGCGGATGTACTTCTCCACTCTGTCGGCAAGTTCGTCACCGCTCACACCGCCCGCTGCAGCTGCCGCGTCGATACCGAGTGCCCCCGCCACCCGCGCCAGCACTTCGCGGGGATCGTCGGCTTCGCTGGGCAGGCACACCTGCCAGTAGTCGGTCAACGGGCTGCTGGCGAAGGCGAGTTCCCCGGATTCCAGCGGGACGGCGAGCGGGTAGCCCAAGGGGGCGAGCCGCTGTTCCAGACTGTCCAGCCGTGCCTTGACCAGACCGCTGGAAGCTCCCTGAAGCCTGTCGAGCCAGTGGTCGGCCAGTGCCGCCTGTCCGCTCCACCAGAGCATGCGCAGAGGGTGGGTGGGTGCGACGAGAACCAGACTCCGCCGACTGCCGTCAATGTCGTGGAGGCGGACCGCGAGAGTGTCGGTGCGCAGAAGCTGATGCAGCGTGGTCCGACGCCGATCGGCGTCGGGGGTGTTGGGCCGGTCCAAGGCCCGCACACAGGCGGTTACAGCGGCCAGATACGCCTCCCCGTACGCCTCCACAACATCCCTCAGTGCGCGCGGGTCCATGCCCTCCACGACCAGGAAGTCTCCTGTGCCGTCGGGGGAGTCCGGCACGACGAAGCGACCGAAGAGCTCCGCCCGCGCGAGGGCGTAGTCGTGCAACGGGCCGTCGAGGGGGCTGCCGGATGCGCCTTCAGTGGGTTCGGGCAGGCTGGCGACCCCGGCCGCGTCCACCTCGATCTCCGGCCCCTGCAGCGTGTGCGGCTCGCGCAGGATGCGCTGTTGTGCCTCGGTGAGGATCCTCGGCAGGTCAATGGTGACGAGCCCGGCGGGCCCGAACGAGGCCCGGAGGGATCGGGTCTTGAGGCTGGTGCTCCGCTGTCCCCAGCCGACCTCGCGGTACTGGACACGGCTGGGAGAACGGCCCTCGGCGAGTGCGGTAAAGCGCAGCCGGTTGATCGCCTGGGCAAGACCGGGCGCGTGGTGACCCCGTTGGGTGGGCGGCTCGTCGAACTCGCCGTCAGGGATGACGTAGAAGCGGTCGCTCTCGTGCGGCTTGCGGCCCGCTGTTCCTCCACCCGAGGCGAGGGGCATCGGGTCGTCGTTGCCGTCGAGCGGAGTGACCCGAACAAAGTGCCAGCCCTCCTCCCAGTCGGGACTCCGGCGCCCCTTCTTGAGTTTGACTGCGGCCTTGAGCACCGACTTGGCCTTGGTGGTCACGGACACGGTCGCGGTCAGCCCCGTGGGGCTGGCTAGCGGAGCGCTGTCGTCCTCGTCCCCGGTCTCTGCGCAGATCTCGACCTTGAAGCGCTTGATCCCCGGGATGCTGCGCGGATCGGGGTCCACGGAGAACGTGACAGGAAGGGACGAGAGTCCTCCCGGCAGCAGGTAAGGCTGGCCGAATAGGCGCTCCAGGGCGGGGTGGTTGCGTTGGTCCTCCGCGTTCTCCCCGGCTTTCGGCAGGGCGGTCAGATCGTCGACCTCAATGCGGACGGTCTGGTCGGCCGGGTCGTTCTCCTGGGGCCAGTGGTGGAAGGCGAGCGGCCAGTTCTCGGGATCCGCGGCAATGGCCCGGCACCAGTGCCGTGGGTCGGACAGCCCCGTCGCCGCCGCGAAGTCGACGAGGCGGCGTGTGAAGCGCTGGTGCTCGGCCGAGTTGCGCGGCAGGCCAAGGGCGAGGATGCGCTGCCTGTCGGTGGCGGGGCCCTCGGTGAGCTTCTCGACGGTGCGCCGGTTGCGCTGGGTCTTCGTGACGACGAGGGAGGGGTCAGTGAAGAGTCGGAAGTCCGGGACGAGGCCCAGGAGGTGAACGGCTGCTCCGGCTGCCTCCGGGTGATGCTCGTTCTCCCTGAGGGTGAGCAAATAGCGGGCTGCGGTCCGGTCACCGGCGTCGGACATCTCGGCGAGCAGCTGCTCGACGCCCGCGCGAAGTGGCTCGGGAACGTCCTTGATCAAGTTCCGTTTGAGCCGTGTGTGCACTTCGCGGAGGGAGATCTCCTCGAAGGTGGCAACGGAGAAGGAGTCCTCCGCGCTGGCCTTGGTTCCAGGCGGAACGAACACCAGCAGCGGCGACCGTAGCCGCCCCTGCTCGTCGGGGTTGCGAAGTTCGACGAGCTTGGTGCTGGAGATGAACCTGTCGTCGCCGTCTTCCTCCCTGACAGCGAGGACGTATACCTGGGCGTCGGGCACCGCCGCGCGCAAGCCGCGGGTGAGGCGGGCGGCAAGCTCGGCGTCGAGCCCTCCGGCACGCATGCAGTGGCCTGGTTCGCGGGCGCGCAACAGGTCGGCGAGGCGCGGCAGCATCACGTGTTCGAGAGCCTGCCGCCAGTCGGTCTCGGTGATCTCCACCAGTCCGCGTGCCATGTCCGCGTCTACCTTCCGCCTGCCGTGACCGTGCCGTCTTCAGTGATCGTGAACCTCGGAGTGATCACCTGGGTCAGATAGGCGTCCGAGAGGTCGTCGTAGAAGCCGATCTCACGCATCCGCGTGGTGAACGCCTCGGTGTTGGCCCGTAGGGCCGTCTCTTCGTCCAGACCCGCCGGACCGAAGCCGTCTCCCGTCGGCAACCGGTCCACGTGCAGTCCGTAGCGATTACGCAGTAGGCCGAGGAACTCGTCGAGACGGAGGGAGACGGTGTGGTGGGTATACGCGGAGGAGCTGCCGCGGGGGTTCAGGCGCAGCAGCGCCACCTGGACCAGCACCTCCAACAGGGCGCTGTCGAGCACGAAGCGGCGACGGCCGCGGTGAGGCTGGGCGATGGCCGCGCCGGGCCTGCTCTTGAGCAGCAGGGCGTCGATGGTGTCGACGATGTACTTGTGGTGGTAGCGGCCCCGGTAGGCCATCAGGAGCTCCAGATACCGCTCGAAGGGATCGAGCCCCATGGCTTCGTCGAGCAAGGGCCGGACTTCCTCAGGCTGTTCACTGACCGGGGTGTCGTCGAGGATCGAGGTGAGCCGGGAGCTGAAGAACTCGTCGCGCAGCCTGCGGTAGGCGTCGGTGCCGAAGCGCAGCAGCTCGGGCACGGTGAAATGCCCTCGTGCCGGCTTGGTCTCCTTGCCCTGGCCGACAAGTTGTTCGGCGAAGTCGTCGAGCTTGCGGACGGTGTAGGCAGCCCGTACGAAGTCGGGGATGCGCCTCAGCCAGGTTTCCGCGCTGTGCTCAGCGAGAGCGGCGACCGGGGTACCCGGTGCTCCGGCGACATCGACGAAGAGCCCGACACGGAAGGGGCACCCGGCGAGCGGATCGGGTGCGTCCGCAGTGGCCGGGCAGCGATCGTGCCCGCAGGCGGGGTCGGTCGCGGACCGTGCCACGGCCTGGGGCAGCAGCTTCATCGTCTTGAGCTGGCCGAGGGCGAGGTGGAAGGCGAAAAGGATCTTCAGGTATTCGACCATGGTGATGCGGGGCAGCAGGTCTTTGAGGGACAGCAACCGTACGACGTCGTCGGCGAGGAGGTCGGCCTGCCCTACACACAACGGGGGTGCGGAGTACCAGCCCTTGACACTGTGTGGGCTGTCCGCCTTGACCTGGCTGTTGAGGTGGAGGACCGCCTGCGTCTCAACATCGATGGGGGTCACCTGGGTCGGAACGGAGCTGGTGGCATCGAGCCCGGTGAAGAAGAACTTCCGGATCTGGTCCAGCGCGAGTTCTCCATATGGACCACGGGCGTGCCGCAGCATCTCGTACAACTGGGCGTCGGCCCCGTACGGGCGTGAGTGGTAGTAATTGCGGAACTTGTAAGTCAGACCGTGCAGAGGGCGCAGACCGGCAACCGCCTGGGTGGGTCTGCCGCGGTTGACCATGTCCAAGAGCTGGGTCTCGACCCACCGCCGGGACATCTCCGGATGGTCGGCGAAGCCCTGGAATCGGTCCGCGTGGCGCGCGTCGGTGAACTCGCCCGCGAACTCGGCCGCCGACAGGTCGTTGCGCCGCACCATGCGACTGGTGAGGCCCTTGTGGTTGAGCCGCATGAGGAAGCCGGTGAGTACCCGGTCCATCTGTACGCGCTTGTACTCCAGGTAGGAAACGCCGAGGTGCTTGAACTCGGTGTCTCGTCGGCGCAGAGCCATCAGAGCGCTCCTTCGGTGTCCGGTCCAGGACTGGTTTCGGGGGCATCTGCGTTCGGCAGCGCGGGGGCCAGACGCAGCGCGCCGTCGGGCAGTCGACTGAGCCTGTAGGGCGGCGACCCGGGCGAGTTGAGGAGCACTTCCTGGTAGGAGGTAGCAGCCAGCGCGTTCTTGAAAACGGCCAGAGCGAGGTTCTGCCCCTGGCGGTCTTCCACCCCAGGCTGGTACCCCCGGTGCAACCGGTCGAGCAGCTCGTACAGGTCGAGGCGGACGGTCAGCTGGGCACGGTGGGCTCGCCCGTCCTCTGGGTGATGCCGTACGACGAGTTCGCGCGGGCTCGTCTCCACGTACCGCGACGAGGGCTGTCGGGCGACGGCGATGGTGAAGCTGTCGGCCGGAAACAGCCGGTGGCTGCGCACACTGCCGCCGGGCACGGCACGCACCTGGAGTGCGAGGTCTCTGCCTTTTCTGCCAAGGGCACGCGGCAGGGCTTCGCCGCGGTTGACCGCTTCAATGAGGCGGGCCAGCTCCTCGGGGTCGGGCTGCCCGCCGGCCAGGAGACGCAGGAAGCGGTCAGCCGCCTGATAGGGAAGCAAGCCGGTCCAACGCGTGTCGTCGAGGCTCTCGAAGTAGAAGCGACGCCGGGCCGCGGCGAGGTAGGCGCGGTGCGCGGAGATCTGCGCACGGTCGGCAAGGTGGGTGCGGGGCAGGGCGCGGAAGCTGTCGGTGAGCAGCCGCTCGTCCAGATCGCCGCGCTGGTCGAAGGAGACAAGGGTGTGTCCGGCGGCAGGTCCTGTGTAGTCGAGACGCCGGTCCAACTGAGGGTCGGGAACGGCAGCGACGTCGAGCTCGCGCAGTCGACCGAGGAGGCGGTCGTGCTCGCCCGGGCGGGGCTCACCGGTGGCATTTTCGCCCGTGTGGGTTCCAGTCCAGCTGGTGAAGTAGAGGCTGTCGAGGATGTCCTGGGCCGCCTCGGGTCCATCGCTCGCATAAAGCGAGTGGATCTGGGCACAGTCGCGACCCGAGGTGAGGGTGTAGGCAAGCGCGGACCGCAGGTCGCGCAGGGTGATGTGGAGGCGGCCTCGCAGGTGCACCATGCGATAGAGCGTGGAGAGCCGTTCGGTGACCTGTGCCCCCGCGGTGGGGTGGGAGAAGGTCCGGGCGTTATGGAGGGCGTAGCAGCGCGGGGCGAGCGTGCAGGATCCACAGGCCTCCCAGCGCCGTTCGTCGGTCAGGACGGCGACCATTCGGTGCATGATCGATCCGGTGCCCTCGGGGTCTGCGAGGACGTCGCGGGCATTGAGGTTGACGACGGCAACGCCGTGTTCGCTGCGGCCGATGGCCAGCCCCTCCCGGACGGTGGTCGCGAGCAGCGGATAGCGGTCCTCATGCCGGGTAGCGAAGTCCACGAGGCGGCCTTCGTTGACGGCGATGAGCCGGGTCTGGCCGTCGGGCCACGCCGCAGGATCCGCCCCTTGGTAGGGGGCGAGAAAGGTGTCCAGGACGGTGTCGTTGTCAGTGTCGCCCTCGTCCTGGCTACCGTCGTGGTTGGTGTGGAAGGAACGGCCGCTCAGGGTGAAGTCGTCACCGTTGGCGCGAGGTTCCCCGAAGTCCGCGCCGCGACGGCGCGCCTCGTCGGCGAGGTGCTCAAGGAAGGCTGTTTTTCCGTCCCCGGCGTTTCCGGTGATGACCACGAGGCGGTGGTGGCCCTTGAGGATGTCCGGGCGCAGCCGGGAGTCGAGGCGAGTCTCGACGTACAGGGGGAAGCCGGCGGGATCCAAGCCGCGGGTGCCCGCGTTCGTACGGGCGCTCTGGCTGTAGAGAGTCTGCAGATGGCTGACGAAGGGGTTGCTTCCCTCCGCCGTGTCACCGCCGCTCGCCGTCGGGTGATGCCGCACCGCAGGAACGCGCGGCACGATACGTACCTCCTGTACGGCGGCGAGCGCGGCGCGGAACTCCTCGGCATCGCGGTAGCGCTGAAAGCGGCGCGGGGCGATGGCACGCAGCAGTACAGCCGTGAATCCCGGGTCGAGGTCGGCGAGACCGGGCAGTCGCCGTGGGTCGAGTGGTTCCCCGCCGCGCGGCGGATTCTCCCGCCCGTCCCACGGATAGCCGCCGGTGAGCGCCTCGTACACGGAGATGCCGAGGGCGAAGAGATCGAGGTCGGTGAGCTCCTCCCGGCTGGGCCGTTTCAGGCCGGTGGCCTCGGGCGCGAGATATCGGGGGGAGCCGAGGGTGGGGGTGAGGGTGGAGTCGGACGACACGGCCGCGTTGAAGTCGAGGAGGCGGGCGCCGTCGGCCGTCCACAGCAGGTTGCTGGGCTTGATGTCGCAGTGGAAGACGCCGTTGACATGCAGGTGGGCTAGGCCGGCCAGGCAGTCGTCAAGCAGCTTGCGCACATCCGCCGGACCGAGGGTGCGGTCCTGGTCGAGGACGCGTTGCAGATCCTGCCCCTCGGCGTATTCCATGCGCAGATAGGGGAAGCGGCTCTTGGGCAGCCACTCGGCGTCGATGAGACGCACGAGGTTGGTATGTGGAGGAAGCTTGCGCAGGATGCGGTACTCAACCCTGAGTCGCTCCTCGACGGACTCATGATCCTTGGTGATGATCTTCAGAACCTCGTCGGTGTCGTCCAGGGTGTTGAACACCCGGTAGACGACACCGAACTGGCCCTGTCCCAGCCTGCCGCGCACCCTGAACTTCTCGGTAAGGCGGAAGCCTTCCGGCAGGTCGGCGTAGCTGTGCGGGTTGTCCCAGTCGAAGGCGTCCCCGGACTCGTCCCGCTCGGGCCGCCGCGCCTGGACGCGGGAGCGGCCCGCGTCAGCCAGGGCCAGCCTGCGGATTGCGTCGCGAGCGAGCGGCCGGTCGGCGGGGTCGGCGGACAGCAGTCCCCGGATGACCGACTTGACTTCGGTGTCGAGCCGGTCGGCGTCATCGAGGTTGTCGAGCAGTACGCCGCCCGCTTCAAGGGAGGGCAACTCGCCGGTGTAGAGCTCGTGGAAGAGCACCCCGGCCGCGTACAGGTCGGTGGCGGGCGAGAACGAACCCGGCTTGCTGTGGCACTCGGGGGCGAGGTATGCCGGGGGCTGGTAGGTGTACGCCTCCATGCCTCGGGTGAGTTCGCGCGGGCGTGGAGGCCCTGGGTGGGCGTAGTCGAAACCGGTGAGCATGGCAACGCCGTTGCGGCCGACGAGCACGGTGTCCGGGCTGAGATACCGGTGCACCACCCGGTGGGCGTGCGCGACGGCGAGCCCGCTGAGCACCCCGTCGACGATGCGCCGCTTCGCGTCGGCGCCGAGCGCTCCCTGCCCCTTCGCGTCGAGTTTGACCCGCAGCGCACCCGCGAGGACATCCTTCAACACGACCGCGTAGCCCTCCCCTTCGTCCAGCGGGAAGGACGTGATGCACGCGACGATGTTCGGGCAGGACGGGAGCTTGTTGAGGGCCTGGATGGGGTTGCCGATGCGCGCGTACGCGGTGGATCGCTGGCCGTCCGGCAGTAAGGGGTCGACGGCGTGCGCCTGGAGGATGTACGTCCCCGACTGCGGCTGGTCCGCCAGCCGCACCCGGTACACGGAGACGCGACGGGCTGGATCCTCGTCCTCCTCGGACGACTCGGCGGGGTCGGCCTCATAGAGGGTCTCCACGACCTCGTAGTGACCGAAACGCCGCTTGCCGGACGGCGGGCGGGTCTCCGCCTGGAAGACACGGGCCAGGTCCGCGCGCAACGCCGGGATGTCCCCGGTGGGCCTGTTGCCGGGCGGCCGGTGGCGCTGGAGGAAGGGCACCAGGTCGTCGAGGTGGAGAGTGCTCGGCTCGTCGCGACCGTCGGGATCGTGCAACGTGGCGCCCAGGTACGGCAGGATCACCAGCCCCTCGCACCACACCGACCCGAGCCGACCGCCACCGGTCCGTGACCGCGCCAGCAGGTCTGCGGCGACCCTCGCATGATTACGGATCTTGCGCGCTGGACTGGCGAACGGCGCCCCCTGCGGATACCAGCGCCCACCGCGCACCTCGACACGGCCGTGCACACCCTTGGTGTCCGCGAGGTACACGGCGTGGTCGGTGATGATTGCCAGGTCCACCTCGAATATCGGCCGCCCGGGTCCGTACGGCAACTCGAAGTTGGCCACGACGATCCACTCGTCGGGCGCGTGCTCCCGCAGATGGCGCAGCACCATGCGCTCGGCCTCGTTGGCCGGCTCACCGATCGGAATGATCCGTGCCATCGCCCCGCTCCCCCGTTCACACCACCATCCGCGTACCTCACCCGGCTCACGAGCCCCGGTACGCCCACGGCCATACGCCGTCACATGTGCCTTCACATGTCACCGGACACAATAGGACGCTCCACTGACAACGCCCCGAAAACCAGTCACCCGACGATCACAGGACCTCCCCCCGACTCCGGGCATTGGCCACAGCCACCCGGGCACGCAGCAACTCGTCGTCGCCCGACGAGCCGCCTCCCTCGATGCCGTCAGCGCCCAACGGCTCGACGTCACCGGGACGCGCGGTCCACTCCACGCCGCCTCCGCACCGACGCAGCCATACGAGCCCGTCGAGGTGATCCATGACGATGCCCTGCCGCTCGCGGCGTGTGTCGTAGGCGAGTTGACCGACGGGGAGGCGGCTCGGCTCGCGGGCGGCACGGGCTTCGCGGGTGGCTTCGGCGTGGGCCTGCGCGGCGGCGGTGACGGTCGCGCGGTCGGGTTGACCGGGGTTAGTGAGCGGGGTCGGGCGGGTCAACTGTGCCTCCTGGAGTGGGGTTGGGGCATTGCAGGCCCCCACCTGGCGATTTCACTTTTCGTGCCCCCATGGTCACCGTGCGCCACTACCGTGGACAGGGTGATCGCGTCCCCACCAGGGATGCGGAACAGCACGTCAACACGGACAAGGGAGCACCGCCATGGCCCACCCCGCCCGCGAACTCGACCCCACCCTCTCCGCACGCGACCTCTACGGCGTCGAACTGCACCGCCAGCGCCAGATCGCCGGCCTCTCGCTCGACCGCCTGTCGGACGTCGTCAACTACAGCAAGACACACCTGCACGGGGTGGAAACAGGGGAGCGGCTCCCGTTGCCGCCGATCTCGGAGAAGCTGGATGTGGCCTTCGGGACGGGGGAGTTGTTCCAGGGGTTGTGGGGCGCGGTGAAGCGGGAGCACACGCCTCGGCGGTTTGATCACTGCCTGGAACTGGAGGCGAAGGCGGCCCGGATTCAGGCGTTCGGCGCGAGCATCATCCCGGGCCTGCTCCAGACGAAGGCATACATGAAGGCGCTGTTCATCGAGGGCGATCCAGGATTGAGCCCCAGGGAGATCGACGGCTTGGTCGCGGCCCGCCTGGGCCGTCAGGAAGTCCTGCGGCGCGACACTACGCCGGACTTCTGGTGGATCCTCGGTGAAGCAACCCTGCGGCAGGCCGTGGGTGGTCTGGAGGTAATGCGCGAGCAGCTCGCGGCACTGCTGCCACTGACGAACACGCGCCACACGACAATCCAAGTGGTCCCGTTCGAGTCGGGCGCGTGCGCCCTGATGAACGGCACGCTCATCTTGCTCACGCTTCCGGACAACTCCACCACCGTGTACCAGGAGGGCCCCAGGAACGGAGAGATCTTCGACGACCGGGAGACCGTCATGCGGCGTATGCGAGAGTACGATCGCATGAAAGCCTGCGCCCTGCCGCCGAGGGATTCTGCGGCGTTGATCGAAGCGACGATGGAGAAGTACAAGCCATGCGACTCAGCCCGGACCTGAGCACCGCCCGTTGGCGCAAATCCTCCTACAGCGGAAATCAGCAGGGGGATGAATGTGTTGAAATCGCCGACACCTACCCCAGCGTGGTCCCCGTTCGCGACAGCAAGGACACCACCGGCCCTGTCCTAATGCTTAACCACAGGGCATGGCAGCGGTTCGTCAATGGACTCAAGGGCGGCTCGCTCTAAGGCGGATACGCATGACGGGCCCTGGAAGTGTTCCAGGGCCCGTCATGGAACATCCGGTCCAGCCGCGAGCTCAGCTGGTCGCGGCGCCCGAGTGAAGCACCACGGCTTCCTCCAGCTTGGCGAGGGCCAAGTCCTCCTTGACATCGGCTTGATCGCGCTTCTTGTAAGCTGCACGGACGGTCGCAGCGATGCGGTCGCGGTCGGCCTCCGTCAGAACCGGCACAGGGATGCCCTTGCGCAGATCCTCGTGAATGTCCTGTTGCTTGCCGCCGACGGACATGGATCTGAGCAATCGGAACACCGGCTCCGACCGGAGCAATGCGAACAAGTAGGCCCCTGCGAAGCGCGAGTCACCGGAGACAACTCGCAGGAAGTGCTGGCTGTAGGCGTGGTCGAGCCAGGAACCTGTAACCAGGAATGGGCGGCAAAACACCTCGTTCTCCCCCAGGGTTCCCTGCGCTGCGACCATCACCGTCTCGTCCGAGGCAAAGATGCCCGGCGGTGCTTGCTCCGGGCTGATCCAACGCCCCTCCGGTCGCAGCCAGAACGCCTGACGCTGGCCGATCAGGCGTACGGCACCGTAGCCGGGCTCGGCGTCAATGCGCTTGAAGCGCACGCCAGATCCCAACGCGCCCCCCTCACAGACCTTCTCCAACGTCACATGCTCCACCGAACCCAACCGCTTGAGAATGTCCTGAGCCCGCGGCTGAAAGTTGAGCGCCCGCAGAGTCGTCGCCGTTAGCCCGCGCCGCACGAACCCCAAGTCGCGCCCCTGCGCATGCCACTTGAGGTGGAGCAAGTCCTCAAGCCCGGCCGTACTGAACAGATCCCGCGTCGCCTCGGTGAGCCCCTCCTGGAAGGCGGCCCGCAACTCAGCGGCCTCCTGAACGAGTTCGTGGATCTTCTTCTCCGCCGCATCCCCGAAGCGTGGCACGGGAATCTCACCAACGTGATCCGGAGCAATGTGCCTGACGGCTGATCCGTACACCCCACCCCTGACGAGCACCTCACCGAACCGGCTGCTCAGGAAGGCGTACAGATACCCAGGAGCGATTCGCCCGGAGTCGGGCTCGACCGTGATGACGTCCTCCGACGACCAGAAGCTGGCCATATCGGGACGTACATAACCCCGCCTTCCGGCATTGAACCCCGACCGGGAAATCAGGGTCATCCCGGCCTTGAGCTTCAGGCTGGCCAGCTTCGACTCAGCGTCGTCCTTACTCAGCAGAGGCAGCGTTGTGAAGTCGGCCAGTTGCATGTCCTTGCTGCCGACGAACGGCACACCATGTGCGGGGTCGGTGACATACACCCGTCGGAAGAGCGGGCCACTGACGATGCCCCCGTCAGATCCACCCGTCAAATCCTTCAGCGGCACCTTCTCGACCGACAGCCGCTCCAGCAACCGTTCCGTGGCAAACGCCCCCGACAGATACGGCTTCGCAACCAACCGCAACCCCTGCTTGTTCAGCCACCCCCGCCTGGCCGGGTTGCCCGCCTCGGCGACCTTCACGCCTTCTCCCCCTTGTTCCAAGGGAGTTCGTGGCCATGCTGGTCCAGGAACGCGTGGTACTCGGTGATGACGCTGGGCCGGTCATGGCGCTCGTTACGGTCCCGCAGGGACATCAGGTCGTTGTCGATGATGAAGTCACGCCGCTTGATCCGGCGTTCCACCGCGACGTTCTTGACGACGATCTCGTCCGTCTCCTCGTATTCCTGAACCACTCGGTCGCCCCGAGCATCGCGCACGTGCAGCGGGTTGCCGCGTCGGTCAAAACCGACCTTCTCGGCGACGGCCATGAACACCGGGTAGTCGAGCTCCCCGTGCAGCCGTTCCTCAAGCTTCTCCTGCTCGGTCTTCTTCCGCAGAAAGAGCAGGGTGGTGAGGATGTTGACGCCGGCGCCCACCACGAAGATCTCGACGGGCAGTTCGATGCTCGCCATCACCCAGCACTCGTCGAGGATGTACTGCCGTACCGCCTCGTCGTCGGGGCCCGGGTTGGAGAGGATGCCGTTGGGCAGGACGATGCCGATGCGACCGCCCGGCTTCACCCACTCGACCGCCTTCTGCACGAAGAGCCGTTCTGGGGCGACAGAGGCGGCTGGCTTGCCGCGCTTGAGCGTGCCGTCCTCCTGACGGGACCAGCCGTAGGCGATGCTCTTGTGCTTCTCCTCGCCGGACTCTTCCTCGCGGAACAGGTCCAGGACCGGCCCCGTCACGGGAATGTCGGTGCCGAAGGGAGGATTGGTGAGCAGAACATCGACCTCGCCGGGACGAATGCGGTGCAGGTGTTTCATGGCGGGCTCCACACCCGGCAGACTGCCCATCCGGGGGAAGCCGAGGGAGTCCAGCTGGAACGTGTTGCCCGCGATGTCGGTCAACATCATCACGCCGAATGCGGCGGCCCGGGTTAGGAAGGGGTCGAAGTCAGTGCCGTAGACGCGGTCCTTGGCATACGCGCCAAGGTCGCCACGGCGCTTGGTCTCGAACCGGGCCCGCTCCTGCACGGACAGCGACTTCTCGTCCTTGGGCATCCACTCCTTGTGCAACACGTGCAGCAGGGTTTCGCGGAGGAAGCCGCCGGTGCCGCAGCACGGGTCGAAGACGGTGTGGTGCAGCTCGGGGTCGAGCATCTCGACCATGAGCCGCACGGCGCCGTTCGGAGTGAAGTACTGGCCGCGGTCACCGCGCAGGTTGTCACCGACGAGTTCCTGGTAGGCGGTGCCGAGCGCGTCGAGAGAGGTGTCGTGGATGCTGTAGGTGTACAGCTCGCCGGTGATGAAGGTAAGGGCGCCAGGGCCGAGGGTGAGCCGGTCGTACTCGTTGAACAGCTTCTCCTTGGCGTAGACCTCCTTGACCTCGTCGAAGAGTTCCCTTATGCGGGCGGCGACTGTGAAGCTGCCCGCATCGTTGTTGGCGGCTTCGGCAAGGTCGTCAGAGTCGACGTAGAAACGGGACTCCCGCCCCTCCTCGCGCACCAGACGCTCGTCATAGAGCTTGGCGAACAGGACGTACAGAAACTGCCAGAAGGCGGCGTCCTTGGGCAGGCCCTCGTTGCCGTGGATGTAGTTGTGGCAGCGGCGGAAGGCAAACCTCAGCATCGCCTCGTCGGCCCGGCGCATGGTGGCGAGCGAGGAGGCATTGCCCTGGGCGTCGAAGAGCGTGGCGTCGCCGCGCGGCCAGTTCGCCATCGCCCGGTACTCGTCCTCGAACCGGGAGGGGTCGCGGCGGATGAAGTAAAGGTCCTTGTCGTCCGTCCACAGCCCCAACGCACAGTCGGGTCCTGCCCCGTGCATCAGATCGGCGACCTCGTCGACCTGTTCCTTGGCGTGAGCGAACGTACGGATCTTGGAGACGGTACGGCTGTCGTTGGGGCGCGGTTTGGTGACGACGATCCGGCGGACGTACTGCAACTCCTTCGGCGCGCCGTGCTCGAAGATCGCGATGCTCGCACGGCGCCGGGACTTGCGGCCGGTCTTCTCGTTCACCACAGGGATCGGGAAGTCGGCCACCATGTCGTCCGGGTCGATGGCGTACTGGCGGACGAGCACCCTGGCAATGTGCTGCCGCACCTTCTCGGCCTCGGTGAGCTTCACCACCTTGTAGCCGGTGATGTAGTCGAAGATCTCATCGTCCTGCAGCTTGCGCGGCCCCGCGCTCTCCCCCGAGCCGGCCTCCCCGCTCACCGCC
>NZ_LIQQ01000192.1 GCF_001418565.1 Streptomyces graminilatus
TCCAGGGGGGACGGGGTCGGGGTGGGCGCGAGGGTGCCCGCCGTGGCGCGTGTGAACGCGGCCGCGCCGCCGACGAGGGGGAGCCTGGCCGTCGTACGGGACAGGTCGAGCGTCAGGGTCGGGTGGTCGAGAGGCGGGTCGATGAGGCCCTTGTCCGTGCCCGCGACGATCAGGGCGAGACGGTGGCCCGCCGGGATCAGGTGGTCGCTCGCGTGCAGGTCGAGGGTGATCGTGTAGGGCCTGCCCGGGACGAGCGGGACGCCGTGTGCGGCCGAGGCGTAATTGCCCAGGTCGGCCCAGCCCCGACTGAAAATCGTGTAGTCGACGGCCGTCGTCTTCGCCCGCGTCGAGCGGAAGCAGGAGCTGTCGCCGGTGGTGCTCGGGCCCCAGCACGTGCGGCCGGCCAGCGTGGTGATGCCCTCGGTGACGTCGGCGTAGTCACGGATGGTGTCGGGGCCGAGGTCGACCAGGACAGCGGTCAGATGGGCCGTCTCGGCGGTCGGGGTCACGCGCACGGTCACCGTGGCGGAGCCTGACATGCGCAGGCTCTTGGCCAGCGGCTTCGTCACGAAGCCGGCCTTCTCGGGCGTCGTCCGGTCGATCTGCTCGGACCACTCGGTCTCGCTCAGGTTCGGGTCGTCGGCGAACTTCGCCGTACCGGACCGCGTACGCAGCCCCAGGGTGCCGACGCCGGGCCGGGCGCCGGTGCCGGGGTGCAGGCTCACCGTGCGCGTGGTGCGCGGCGGCCAGACGGCCGAGGTGACCCAGCGGTCGGGGTGGCGTTCGATGTCGGCCATGGGCTCATCGCCGATGCCGTTGTCGTAGCCGAGGAGTTCGTGGTCGAACCAGCGGTGCAGGGTGTCGACCCAGGCGGCGCGGCGGAAGTCGAAGGGGTCGACGTGGCCGGTCTGGGAGAGCCAGATCTTGCGCTCGACACCGCGCTTCGCGAGGGCGTCCCACCACTGGCCGAAGTGCTTGGGGCGGACGTTGAGGTCCTGCTGTCCGTGGACGACGAAGACGCTGGCCTTGACCTTCCGGACGTCCTTCACATAGTCGCGCTCGGTCCAGAAGGGCGTCCAGTCACCGGTACGCGGGGCTCCGGCGACGATCTTCCGCTGTACGGCGGCGCATCTGGCGCGGGCGGCCGGGCTCTCGACGTAGTCGGACAGGCCGTCGGGGCCGGAGTCGTAGAGGGGGGCGCCCTTGGCGAAGTAGTAGTCGTACCAGGAGGAGATGGCGCTGATCGGGACGATCGTCTTCAGGCCCTTGACGCCGGTGGCGGCGACGCCGTTGGCGATGGTGCCGTCGTAACTCTTGCCGATCATGCCTGTCTTGCCGTTGGTCCAGGTCGCCTTGGCCGGGCTGGTGCCCGTGCGGCTCGTGTAGCCCTTGGCGCGGCCGTTCAGCCAGTCGACGACGGCCTTCGCGGACTGGATGTCGGAGCGTCCTCCGACGTCGACACAGCCGTCGGAGCGATTGGTTCCGGCCAGGTCGACGCCGACGAAGGCGTAGCCGCGCGGCACGAAGTAGTTGTCGTAGAACAGCGGCATCTGGACAACATTGCCGCTCGCGTCGTACGTCTTTCGCTGGCTCTCGTTGCCGCGTCCGCAGCAGGAGTAGTAGGGGCTGGCGTCCATGATCACGGGGATCCTGCGGCCCTGCGCGGCGGGCTCGCGCGGCCGGACGATGTCGACGGCCACGCGGTCGGTCCTCCCGTCGCTGTCGCCGTCGAGTCCGGTGTCCACCCAGACGGCCTCGCGGATCGCGTCGGCGTAGGAATAGACGGGTTCGCTCTCCCGTGGGGCGCTGTGGGCGACGGCCGGGGTGAGCGTGGCGGCCGTGAGGGCGGCGGTGGCCGCCAGGGCGAGCGTTCTCCAGGCCGTGAGGCGCGTGCGTATCGGCATGCGCGGACGGTACATCGGCCAACTCCCGTACAGAAGAGGGTAGCTGAGGGGCGGGAGGGGGTGAACCATCTCCGGGTGGCTGAGAAGTGCCTGTGCGACGCGTGGTGTGTGGCGGTGGAATGGCGGCCGAATGGCGATCATGTGACACCGGTGGCCGTGGACACACGCGGGGGCACAGCGAATGAATAGGCTCCGGACAGACTTCAACGCCCCAAGAGGATTCCCCCCACGCCTACGACTGTCTCTACGACTTGGAGCTCTCGTGCACCGCAGACTCATCGCCCCCGCCGCGCTCACGGCCTCCCTGCTGCTGGCGATCCCGGCATCGGCCGCGAGTTACGTCCCCGGGGCGCCGGGCATCGGCGACCCCTACTACCCGGCGTACGGCAACGGCGGATACGACGTGTCGCACTACGACCTGCGTCTCAAGTACCAGCCCGCCACTGACGAGTTGGAGGGCACGGCGACCCTCCTCGCGACCACGACACAGGATCTGTCACGGTTCGATCTGGACTTCCTGCTGGACGTGAGCGAGGTCCGCGTCAACGGCGCCCGGGCCGTGTTCACCACCTCCGGCGAGCACGAGCTGGAGATCACCCCGCGCACTCCCCTGCCCAAGGGCACAGCGGTGACCGTCGTGGTCCGGTACAGCGGGGTGCCCTCGTCGAAGCAGGCGTACGGGTTCACCAGTTGGCACCGCACCCCGGACGGCGGCGTCGGCGCCAACGAGCCCGAGTCCGCGTGGTGGTGGTTCCCCAGCAACGACCACCCGCTCGACAAGGCCACCTACGACGTCTCGGTGCTCGTCCCGGACGGCTCGCAGGCGATCTCCAACGGCACGCTCCAGTCGACGAGTTCACGGCTCGGCTGGACGCGCTACAACTGGCGCTCCAACAAGCCGCAGGCGACGTATCTCGCCACTCTCGCGGTCGGCAGGTTCGACGTGACGACCGGGACGACGGAGGGCGGCATCCCCGTCGTCAACGCCTACAGCAAGGACCTCGGCGACAACTACGGAGCCGCGCGGGCGAGCGTCGAGCGGACCGGGGAGATCGCCGACTGGCTGGCGGGCTACTTCGGCCCCTACCCGTTCGACGCGCTCGGCGGGTACGTCCCGAACACGAACACCGGGTACGCGCTGGAGACGCAGACACGGCCCTTCTACAGCCCGCGCCAGTTCGCGAACGGCACGAACGTCTCCGTCGTCGTCCATGAACTGGCCCACCAGTGGTACGGCGACGATGTGTCCGTCGCCGGCTGGAAGGACATCTGGGTCAACGAGGGCTTCGCCCGGTACGCCCAGTGGCTGTGGTCCGAGCACGAGGGCGAGGGTACGGCGCGGGAACTCGCCGACTACGTGTACGCCGTGCACCCGGCCGACGATCCGTTCTGGACCGTGAAGCCGGGCGACCCCGGACCCGAGAACCAGTTCGACCTGGCCGTGTACGACCGGGGCGCGCTGGCTCTCCAGGCACTGCGCGAGAAGATCGGCGACACGGACTTCTTCGCGATCCTGAAGGGCTGGCCCACGAGGTTCGCGTACGGCAACGCGTCCGTCGCCGACTTCAGGGCGTACGCCGAGCAGGTGTCCGGTGAGTCGTTGGGGGCGCTGTTCGACACGTGGCTGTTCCGGGCGTCGAAGCCGGCGGCGCCTGCGGCGGTGCGGGCGGCTGCGGTGCGAGTACCCCCGAAGTCCTGGAAGCAGATCGCGGCGACCAACTCCGTCCACGCGAGGCACTGACCTTTCCCACCC
>NZ_LIQQ01000193.1 GCF_001418565.1 Streptomyces graminilatus
CCGGCGGCGCCGCCGGCCCCGGACGGCTTGGAGAGGAACGTCCAGATCTCTCCCGCCTCCCCGGATCTCGTCCTGACCACCACGTCCGCGCCCGCGCCCGACGAGGCCGGTGCGACGGCCAGTTCCCCGCGCCAGCGGGGCAGCAACTCTCCCTGGAAGGTGATGTCGTAGCGGACCTCGTCGGTGTTCGACCCGACGCAGTCGGCGAGTACGACGCTTCCGTCGCTCTCGCGGGAGTCGAGGCACAGGCTGGGGTCGGCGAGACTGCGCAGGAGGCCGTCGTACTCGTACGACCACTGCTGGGTGCCGGCGGACGAGCACTCGGCCAGCCGGGTCCCGGCACCGGCCACCACCCGGTCGCCCCGGACGTCCAGGCACAGGCCCGTGACGGCGTGGCGCAGCCTGCCGCGCTGTGTCAGGCCGGGATAGGCGGCCGGGGTGGCCGGCGGCGAACCGTCGGCCTGCGGCTGAGCGGCGGGCCCTTGGCCGGCGGGGCTCGGGGAAGCCGTGCCCGGGGCGGCCGAGTAGCCGCTCGCCGTGCCCCAGTCGACCGTCGGCATGGTACTTCCGCCCGACCAGTTCCGGGCGCCGAGCACGCTCGCGAGCAGTGCGACCGACATGACTCCGACGCCGACAGCCACGGCCCGTCCGCGTCTTCGCGGGAGGGCGAACCGCTCGTCGCGGGAAGGGAGTTGGGCCATGGAGCGATGGCGGCCACCGACACGTCCGCCGCCCCGGCCGGCCGGAACGCGGGGTGAGTTGCCCCGGCCGCCGCGTCCCGGGCGGGAGTCGAGATAGCGGTGGGCTCCCCAGCCGAGCACCGCCTCGGCGAGGAGGGTGCCGAGTTCGCCTTCGAAATGGCCGAGTTGGTCGGCGGCGAACCGGCAGTGGGCGCACATCAGCAGATGCTGCTCGACATCGGGCAGCAAGGCTCCGCCGCGTCGGATCGGGACGTCCAACAGACGGTTGTAGAACCGGCATTCATTGGTCGGCGCGAGTTCGCGATGGGCCCGCACAGTGGTGGAACGGAATTGCTCGCGGGCCTGCTCCAGCGCATCCGAAGCACTCGTGGAGTCCACGCCCAGCAGATCGGCCGTCGCGGAAATCGCCTCGGCCTCGACCTCGGTGTGCCAGAGCAGGTACTGGGCGGCTCTCGGCAGGGCGCGGAATGACCGCTCGGCCAGTTGCCGCTTTTCACATGTCCGCGCTCTTGCCGCGCGCATGCCACGCGCACCGGTGGGTTTGCGGAGTTCTGGAAGAACCGCCGAAATACCGTCTTCGGCGGACCACTCCCGGACCGTTTCCCTTACTGCCACGAGGAGTTGGGGCCGCAGCGCCTGATTCGACTCACCGCGCTCCAGCCGCCCGAACAGGCGATGAAAGGCCGATGTGGCCGCCATGGTGGCGAGGTCGCCCTCGGTCGCGAGACAGATGGCCGCGTAGTCGTACGTCGACTGCCAGTGCCGCGTCAGCAGCATGGCGACGGCGTACGCGCTCTCACCCTCGACTCGCCCGAGCAGCCGCGCGGCGAGGTTCATGTCTGATTCGGCCGGGCCCACCCCGGGACGAGGGGGGTATGGCGGGCGCGGCGGGTGGGGGGATCGCACAGAACCAATTCCTTCCAAGCCGCAGGACGGCACGAGCGAATTGCACATCCACGGGAAAGACTTGCTTGACTGGTGCGTACCTACGACTCGTCAGTTGTGAGACTTCGGGTCGACCGGCACGGATTCCCGAGCAGGAATAGGGGTCTGACCTCCGCCCCCGCACGAGTTGGCCCACAATCGCACACACGTCTCACCCCAAACAAGCAGTCCGAGTGACCAAAGTTCAAGATGAACGGAATTCAAGGGTGTTACCGGCGGTACCCGCACCAGCATTCGAAATTAGCTCCCGGCCGTCCACCAAGTTGTGTGCATGAGCGCGCGAATGGCACACACAATCTTCAACTTCCGGCCTCATGGGGACGGTACCCGCCGGCACCCTCGAATCACGGCCAGAAAGACCGAGACCCGGCAGGTCCATGGACC
>NZ_LIQQ01000194.1 GCF_001418565.1 Streptomyces graminilatus
GCCGCACGGCAGCAGTTGCCGGACGGGTGCGCGCGGCTCGGGGCGCGGGAGGTCGTGTGCCGTACGGGGGCGCTGGCCGCGGACGGTGTGGGCGAGCGGATCGTGCTGCGGATGCGGCTTCGGGGCGCGCCCTCCGAGGTGACGATGGAGGTCGGTACGGCCTGGAACGGCGGGGTCGTGGACCGTAACCGGGGCAACGACCGGCAGCGCGTGCTCGTGCTGGACACCGGGGACGCGTACTACTTCTGACCCGCCACACCTCTCTCCGGCTCTCTCCGGCTTCCTCCGGCTTCCTCCGGCTTCCTCCGGCTTCCTCCGGCTTCTTCTGTATGTCTGTCCCCGTCTCCCCGGAATACCTCCGGCCGAGGCGTGGTTGTCGCCCCCGGACGCTATAGTTGAAGAATTAACAACCTGGAGGGTGAGCGACCATGCAGTTCGGGATCTTCAGCGTCGGCGATGTCACACCGGACCCGACCACGGGAGGTACGCCGACCGAACGCGAGCGCATCAAGGCCATGGTCGCCATCGCGCTCAAGGCCGAGGAGGTCGGCCTTGACGTGTTCGCCACCGGTGAGCACCACAACCCGCCGTTCGTGCCCTCGTCCCCGACCACGATGCTCGGGTACATAGCCGCGCGGACCGAGAAGCTGGTCCTCTCCACCTCCACCACCCTCATCACCACCAACGACCCGGTGAAGATCGCGGAGGACTTCGCGATGCTCCAGCACCTGGCCGACGGGCGCGTCGACCTGATGATGGGGCGCGGCAACACCGGCCCGGTGTACCCGTGGTTCGGGCAGGACATCCGCGAGGGCATCAACCTCGCCGTCGAGAACTACGCCCTGCTGCGCCGGCTGTGGCGCGAGGACGTCGTGAACTGGGAAGGGAAGTTCCGCACGCCGTTGCAGGGGTTCACGTCGACCCCGCGGCCCATGGACGACGTACCGCCGTTCGTCTGGCACGGGTCCATCCGCTCGCCCGAGATCGCCGAGCAGGCCGCCTACTACGGCGACGGCTTCTTCCACAACAACATCTTCTGGCCGGCCGACCACACCCGGCGGATGATCGAGCTCTACCGCTCCCGGTTCGCGCACTACGGGCACGGCACGGCCGAGCAGGCCATCGTGGGCCTCGGCGGTCATGTCTTCATGCGGAAGAACTCGCAGGACGCGGTGCGCGAGTTCCGGCCGTACTTCGATGTCGCTCCGGTGTACGGGCACGGGCCCAGCCTGGAGGACTTCACCGACCAGACCCCGCTGACCGTCGGCTCCCCCCAGCAGGTCATCGAGAAGACGCTGGCCTTCCGGGAGTACGCCGGTGACTACCAGCGCCAGCTGTTCCTGATCGACCACGCGGGGCTGCCGCTGAAGACGGTGCTGGAGCAGCTCGACATGCTCGGCGAGGAAGTCGTGCCGGTGCTGCGCGAGGAGTTCGCCAAGGGGCGGCCCGCGGATGTGCCGGACGCGCCCACGCACGCCTCCCTGCTCGCCGCTGCCCAGGGGGCATCCAAGGCGGAGGCCGGCATATGAAGCTCGTCGTCGTGTCGGCGGGGCTGAGCGTGCCGTCGTCCACCCGGCTGCTGGCCGACCGGCTGGCCGCCGCGGTGGGCCGGAAGGCGGGCGTGGCCACCGGCGTCCAGATGGACATCCAGGTCGTGGAGGTGCGCGAGCTGGCCGTGGAGATCGCCCACAACCTCACCAACGGGTTCCCGGGGCGGAAGCTCGCGGCGGCGCTGGACGCGGTCACGGGGGCGGACGGGCTGGTCGTCGTCACGCCGGTGTTCTCGGCGTCGTACAGCGGGTTGTTCAAGTCGTTCTTCGACGTGCTGGAGAAGGACGCGCTGGCCGGGAAACCGGTGCTGGTCGCCGCGACCGGCGGTTCGGCCCGGCACTCGCTGGTGCTGGAGCACGCGATGCGCCCACTGTTCGCGTATCTGCGGGCCGTGGTCGTGCCCACGGCGGTCTACGCGGCCTCGGAGGACTGGGGTGCGGAGGGGCTGCCGGAGCGGGTCGAGCGGGCGGCGGGGGAGCTGGTGGGCCTGATGGCCGGACTGGCCGGACTGGCCGGATCTTCGGGGCTGCCGACTCAGCGGCCGTCAGCGGCGGAGCCCGTGCCCGTGCCCGCGTCGGACGGGTTCGAGGTGATCCCGTTCGCCCAGCGGCTGGACGCTCTGCGCGGGTCAGGGCACAGGTGAGGGCGCGGGTACGGGCGCGGGTGAGAGGCGAGTAAGAGGCCCCCTTGGCACACTGGGCGGGTGCCCCAAACCGTGCTGCTCGCCGAGGACGACCGTGCCATCCGCCATGCCCTGGAGCGGGCCCTGACCCTGGAGGGCTACCGGGTCACCGCGGTCGCCGACGGTGTCGAGGCGCTCGCCCAGGCGCATCGCACGCCGCCGGACGTACTCCTGCTGGACGTGATGATGCCCGGCATCGACGGACTCCAGGTGTGCCGGGTGCTGCGCGCCGAGGGCGACCGTACGCCGATCCTGATGCTCACCGCGCTGGTGGAGACCGCCGACCGGATCGCCGGCCTCGACGCGGGCGCCGACGACTACGTCGTCAAGCCGTTCGACGTCGAGGAGGTCTTCGCCCGGCTCCGGGCGCTGCTGCGGCGCACCGGCCCCGGCACCGGCGAGCAGAACCCTCCCCGGGGTGTCGCCCCCCTCGGCACCTCCGCGTCCGCCGGGGTGCGGGAAGCCGCCGCTCCCGAGCGGCAGCTCACCGCGGCCGGGCTGCGGATGGATCTCCAGGCGCGGCGGGTGTGGCGCGGGACGCGGGAGCTGGAGCTGACCCGGACCGAGTTCGAGCTGCTTGAGCTGCTCGTGCGCAACGCGGGGATCGTCCTGGACCACTCCACGATCTACGACCGTATCTGGGGCTACGACTTCGGGCCGGGGTCCAAGAACCTCGCCGTGTACGTCGGTTATCTGCGCCGCAAGCTCGACGATCCGGGCGCGCCGCAGCTCATCCACACGGTGCGAGGCGTGGGTTACGTCCTCCGGGAGGACTGAGTGGCCCTGCGGAGGGAAGGCCTGGCCTCGTTGCGGACCACCTTCGCCGTGTCGTTCGCCGCGGTCGCCGCCGGGGTGACCGTGCTGGTCGGGTTCCTGTCGTACGACGCCGCCGCGCGGCTGGTCCGGGTGGACCAGCAGACCGCCTTCGCCGAGGTCGTGGAGGACCTCCAGGACGAGGTGCGGCACAACACGATGACGCCGCAGGACTTCTCGTCGTCCGAGCCGGGGCACGACATAGTGCGGCCCAGCCGTACCGATGTGCAGGTGCTCGGGTCGGCGGGGGAGGTGGTCGACGCGGGCAGTCCGGCACTGCCCGTCACCGCAGGGGACCGCCTGGTCGCCGTATCGCCGGTCGCCGGGCTGGCCGTGCAGCACAAGGACGTCGCCGTCGGCCAGGACGTCTACCGCATCGCGACCGTCTCGCTGGGCGGCGAGCGCAAGGGCGGCGGTCTTGGCGCGGGGCGGGGCGCGGTGCAGGTCGCGCAGGAGTTCAGCTCCACGGAGGATCTGCTGCGGGAGCTCCAGCAGCGGACGATCCTGCTGGTGGCCGGGGTCGTCGTCGCGGCCGGGCTGTTCGGGTGGTGGCTGGCCCGGCGGATCACGCACCGGCTGCGCATCCTCGCCTCCGCCGCCGAGGACGTCGCCCGCACCCGGCGGCTCGGCATCCAGGTGCCGGTGACCGGGGCCGACGAGGTGGGACGCCTGGGCCGGTCCTTCGACCGTATGCTCGGCCGGCTCGCCCGCTCGGAGGAGGACCAGCGCCGGCTCGTCCAGGACGCCGGGCACGAGCTGCGCACTCCGCTCACCTCTCTGCGTACGAACATCTCGCTGCTCCGCCGTATCGACGAACTGCCGCCCGAGACGCGCGAGGACTTGGTCAACGACCTCGCCGTCGAAGCGCGTGAACTCACCGATCTGGTCAACGAGTTGGTGGATCTGGCGGCCGGGCAGTCCGACGCCGAGCCCAAGCAGCGGATCGACCTCGCCGACATCGCGGACGAGGTCGCGGTGGTGGCCCGGCGGCGTACCGGGCGGGACGTCGTCGTCCGGGTGAGCGGGGAGACGACCGCCGACGCCCGTCCCGGCGCCCTCCAGCGCGCGGTCTCCAACCTCGTCGAGAACGCCGCGAAGTTCGACCGGGGCGGCAACGCGCCGATCGAGATCGCGGTCACCGGGCCGGAGCGGGCACGGCACGGCGGGCGCCAGGGCGCGATCCGGGTGGAGGTGCTCGACCGGGGGCCCGGCATCGCCGAGGCCGACCTGCTGCGCCTGTTCGACCGCTTCTACCGCGCCGCCGACGCCCGCAGCCTCCCGGGTTCGGGCCTCGGGCTGTCGATCGTCCGCGAGGTGGCGATCGCGCATGGAGGGGCGCCCTTCGCCAGCAGGCGGGAGG
>NZ_LIQQ01000195.1 GCF_001418565.1 Streptomyces graminilatus
CGTGGGTGTCGCCCTCGTGGGGGGGATCGAGGGGGCGGCCCGGGAGCTGGGGCTCGCCGCTGTCGATCTGCATGCGCAGACGGCCGCGCTGGGGTTCTACGAGCGGCTCGGTTACGCGGGGTACGGCGGCGAGTTCTTCGAGGCGGGTATCTCGCATCTCGCGATGCGCCGTTCTCTTTAGGCCGGGCCGGCTTCTGGGCTAGCTCTTGGGCTAGCTCCTGGGCTGGGGCCTCGGGATTTCGTGGGTTCTTCTGGGGCGGCGGGCCGGTTCCGTGCCCGGGGGCAGCGTCGCGTCCGCCGTGTTCACGCGGGGAAGGGCATACGGGTGGTGCTCCGTCAGCCAGCGGATCATGCCCTCGCGGATATGGACCCGGACCTTCCAGACGTCGTCCGCGTCCTTCGCCGTCACCAGGGCGCGTACCTCCATGGTGCTCGGGGTGGCGTCCGTGACGGACAGGTCGCAGGAGCGGCCGTCCCAGGCCGGGCACTCGCGCAGGAGGTCGCGGAGCTTCTCCCGCATCGCCTCCATGGGCGCGGTGTGGTCGAGGTGCCAGAAGACGATGCCGGTCATCTGGGCCCCGCCCCGCGACCAGTTCTCGAAGGGCTTCGAGGTGAAGTAGGACACCGGCATCGTGATGCGGCGCTCGTCCCAGGTGCGCACGCTCAGGAACGTCAGCGTGATCTCGTCGACCGTGCCCCACTCGCCGTCCACCACGACCGTGTCGCCCAGGCGCACCATGTCGCCGAAGGCGATCTGGAACCCCGCGAACATATTGCTCAGCGTCGACTGGGCCGCGACACCGGCGACGATGCCCAGGACCCCGGCCGAGGCCAGCAGCGAGGCGCCCGCCGCACGCATCGCCGGGAACGTCAGCAGCATCGCCGCCACCGCCACGACGCCCACGACCGCCGCGACCACCCGGGTGATCAGCGACACCTGGGTGCGGACCCGGCGGACTCGCGCGGGGTCGCGGTGGGCGCGGGCGTACCGGGTGTACGAGGTGTCCACGACCGCCGCCGCGATACGGACGATCAGCCAGGCCGTCGACCCGATCAGCACCAGCGTCAGGGCCCGGCCGACGGCGACCTGGTGCTCCCGGAGCAGGTCGGCCTGGTGGTAGGAGCCTCTGAGCAGCGCCGCGCACAGAACGAGCTGGTAGGGCACCCGGGCCCGGCGCAGCAGACCCCACAGCGGTGTCTCGGTCCGCCGTTCGTCCGCCTTGCGCAGCACACGGTCCGTGACCCAGCCGATGAGCAGCGTGAGCACGACCGAGCCCCCGAGGACGATCAGCGGGCGCAGTACGTTCTCCATGCCGGAGAACGTAACCGCAGAACGGCGCTCTGAACATGCGACCCCGGGTGGGCTGCCGCACACGGCCGCCGCACAGGCCGCCACGCCTCGTTGTCAGTGGTGGCTGGCACGATGTCCTCATGAACGTCATGCTCTTTCACTCGACCTATGGGCTTCGCCCCGCCGTGCTCGCCGCCGCGGACCGGCTGAGGGCGGCCGGACACGAGGTGTGGACCCCCGACCTCTTCGACGGGCACACCTTCGGGACCGTCGAGGAGGGCATGGCCTTCAAGGACGCCACGGGCAAGGACGAGCTGCTCAGACGGGCGATCCTGGCCGCCGCTCCCTACTCGGGGCGCGGTCTGGTGTACGCGGGGTTCTCCTTCGGCGCCGCGACCGCGCAGACGCTCGCCCTCGGCGACGACAAGGCGCGCGGGCTGTTGCTGCTGCACGGCACGTCGGACATCGCCGAGACCGCGTCGGTCGACGAACTGCCGGTGCAGTTGCACGTGGCCGAGCCGGACGCGTTCGAGACCGACGACTGGCTGGGCTCCTGGTATCTCCAGATGGGCAAGGCGGGCGCCGACGTGGAGATCTACCGGTACGCCGGGGCCGGTCACCTCTACACCGACCCCGATCTGCCGGACTACGACGAGGAGGCGGCCGAGGCCACCTGGCGGGTGGCGCTCGGCTTCCTCGACAGTCTGTAGCTTCGGCCCCTGCTTCCCGGCGGGCTACACCGGGTCGTTCGTCCGTTCCATCTTCTGTGTGCCGCTGAGCGTGCGGTACGAACGCGACCAGGCCGACGTCGCGTTCGCCTTCGTACGGTCGGACAGCACGTAGTAGTCCATCTGCGCGCGGTCGGCCGTGATGTCCAGGACGCCGTAGCCGTGGCGGTCGGTGTCGACCCAGTGGACGTGCCGGTTGGCCGCGCGGATGACCGGTGAGGCGAGCGCGGTGACGGTGCCTTCGGGGACCTTGACGAGGTCGTCGAGGTTGTCGGAGGTGACCGACGTGACGACGAACTCCGTGGCGGCCGAGGGCGACAGCGGGTAGGTGCCGGCGTCCACTGGCACGTCGTTGGCCCAGGCCATGTGGATGTCGCCGGTCAGGAAGACCGTGTTGCGGATCGCGTTCGAGCGCAGGTGGGCGAGGAGTTCACGGCGGTCGTCCGTGTAGCCGTCCCACTGGTCGGTGTTGAGGGCGAGGCCCTCCTTGGGCAGGCCTAGCAGCTCGGCGAGCGGCTTGAAAATGTCGGCGGCGAGGGAGCCGATGGCGAACGGCGAGATCATCACCGAGTTCCCGACCAGCCGCCAGGTGGTGTCGGAGGCCTTCAGCCCCGCCTTCAGCCAGTCCAGTTGGGCCCGGCCGGTGATCGTACGCTCCGGGTCGTCGACCGAGCCCTTGCCCACGGCCACCTGCTGCGAGCGGAAGGAGCGCAGATCGAGCAGGGAGAGGTCGGCGAGCTTGCCGAAGCGCAGGCGCCGGTAGGTGGTGCCCGCGATCGCGGGGCGGACCGGCATCCACTCGAAGTAGGCCTGCTTCGCGGCCGACTGCCGGGCCGCCCAGGCGCCTTCCGCGCCCTCGGTGTGGTTCTCGGCGCCGCCCGACCAGGCGTCGTTGGCGAACTCGTGGTCGTCCCAGATCGCGATGACGGGCGCCGCCGAATGCAGGGCCTGGAGGTCGGCGTCCGTCTTGTAACGGCCGTGCCGTACGCGGTAGTCGGCGAGCGTGAGTATCTCGTTCGCGGGGGAGTGCGGGCGTACGACGGTGCCACGGGTGCCGTACTTGCCGGTGCCGTACTCGTAGATGTAGTCGCCGAGGTGCAGCCAGGCGTCCAGGTCGCCACGGGCCGCGAGGTGGCGGTACGCGGAGAAGTAGCCGGCCTCCCAGTTGGCGCAGGAGACCACACCGAAGCGCAGACCCCGTACGGCCGCGTCCGCCGCCGGCGCGGTGCGGGTGCGCGCCACCGGGGAGTCGACGCCGCCGGCCGAGAAGCGGAACCAGTAGTCGGTGGCGGGCGCGAGGCCGCGGATGTCGGCCTTGACGGTGTGGTCGCTCGCGGCGGTCGCCGTGGTCGACCCCTTGGCGACGATGTTCGTGAACGCCTTGTCGCGGGCGACGGTCCAGCTCACCTCGGTGTCCGGGCCGAGCCCGGAGCCGGGTGCCGCCTCGGCGGTGGGCGTCACCCGGGTCCACAGGAGGACGCCTTCGGGCAGTGGGTCGCCGGAGGCGACGCCGTGCAGGAACTGCGGGACCTCGGCGGCCGCCCGGGCGGGCAGGGCAGCGGCGAGCGGTCCGGCCAGGACAGCGGTCGCCGCCGCGGCCTTGACGACCGTACGGCGGCGCGGAGAGAGCGAGTTGAGGGCATGGGATGCCTCGGATGATCCGTATCGACTGGTCACGACCGAACAGGTTACTGATCGGTATGCGTGAGAGCGGGCGAACCCGGAATGTTCGCCCGCTCTTCATGCGGAGGCTGGATTCCCCGTGGGCGTCAGCCCTTTCGGTGTCAGCCCATGAGGGCAGCCCCCACCACCCTGATGAAGTCGGCCACCGTCGGGAGCGGCGTGCTCTTGCCGGATAGGTCCTGTCCGCCTGCGCGGGCCGCGGCATGCCGCCTGTGGTCTCGGCGGCCTGCAGCCAGGCGATCTCCCAGAAGCGGAATGTGAAATGCGTCACGGTGCGCATTCGCTGTTCGGCGCCGCCATCATCACAACAAAGCGCCCCCTCGGACCCATTGAAGGAATTCCGAGGGGGCGTTTCAAGCAATCGCAGAACCGGCCGGATGTCGGCCGATTCGGACACTGGTCAGCAGTGCTTCACCGTGCCCGACTTGAGAGCCAGGTGTCCGTTGTAGATCCACCCCTCGTTCACGCGGGTCCACTGGTTGCCGTACTGGTTGACGACGAAGCACCAGGCGTTCAGGTCGCGGCCCGGCGCCATGCTCATCACCGCCGTGCACTCCGCCGCGGGCTCCTTGTACGCCGTTGCGCCGCCCACAACCACGACGACCCCGTTGGATATGTTGCTCGCCGACACGTGATCGCAGGCTGCGGCAGCCGCGGTGCCCGCAGTCGCCACGTTCGCCGCGAGGCCGCTCACGGCCAGTGCGGTCGCCCCCAGTGCCCCCGTCAGCTTCTTGTGGAATCCCATGTGCATCCCCTCGTTGTCTTACCAAGGTCAACTTGCGAACCCTTGATTCAACCTGCTGCCGATGGAGCCCACTACAGGGTTTCCGGAAAACATCTGGCCGAAATGTTACCCGGCGGGAGCGCGATCTCCCTGCCGTGATTCTCGCCGGTAAGCGACGGCGTCCTCGGTGGAGAACGGCGCCGGCGAGTGGCCGCTCTCGTCGTCCGTCGCCGCGTGCATGACGGCGGTGGCGAGGAGCTCCTCCGGCACCGACGACCGGCGGGAGGGTCTCTGAATGACGGGTCGGTCACCACGACGGACCAGGCCGAGGGAGGTACGCGTATTTTGTCACGAACGGTGACAAGCTCGCCGTCTGTGATCACAACGCGGATGGAATACGTGCAGTAGGCGTAATCGCCTGACCGTTGAGTCGTAAGCCGAATGGGAAGTGTCCCGAGCCTGAAGTCGACCCGGGACACTTCTCATTTCCGTGGGCTGCGGAACTAAGAGTTGAGAGCCTTCTGTATTGCGGTATTGAACTCGGGGACCGACATGGGGGGGTTCTTGCCGTCGCGGCCGGGGACGATCTTGCCGTCCATAAGCAGCGTCGGGGTCCCCTGGAAACCGTACTTCTTTCCATCCGTGTTGAACTTGCTGCCCATCTCGAGGGCCCACTTGTCGTAGGTCCCCTTCTTCAGGGCATTCTGGAACGCCGTGTTGTTCTTGAGGGCGCTCACTGTGTTGGCCACCTTGATCAGGTAGTCGTCGCTCTTGAACTTGTCTTCCTGCTCATCCGGGTGGTATTTCGTCGAGTAGAGAGCGGTCTTGTACTCGAGGAAGGCCTCGGGGCTGACGTTCAGCGCCGCTCCCAGTGCACTCAGCGCGGTCTTGGAGCCCACGCCCGGGATGTTGTTGTCGATGAACGTGGCGCCGACGTACTGAATTTTGAACTTGCCGGCATCGAGATCCTTCTTGACCGTCGGGCCGACCGTCTGCTCGAACTGGGCGCAGACGGGGCAGCGCGGGTCCTCATACATCACGAGGGTCTTCTTGGCGGTGCTCTTTCCGATGACGACGGTCGTACCGTCCGTCCCCGTGCTGTTGGCCGGCTTGACCAGCTTCTCGTTTTTCACCGCATCCCAGCCGGTGGGCTTGTTCGCCTGGACGACGGCGTAGCCTATGCCGCCGGCCGCCGCCAGTACGGCCACAACCGAACCGGCCACGATGGCCTGCCGCTTGGCCTTGGCCCTCTTGGCCTGGCGCTCGCGCTCCTGCCGCAGCCGCTCTCGGGCCGCCGTCTTCGAGGCCTGGCTGTTCCGCTTACTCATGTGGGTGTTCTCCATGTGGGACGCGCATACGTCGTACGCGGGATACGTGTGGGGAAGTGGTCGTGCTCAGTGCTCTTAGGAGCAACGAGTGCTGCTCAGGCGAAAGCGACCGAGCACGGCGGTCCACGCCGTCCCAGGGAGTGCACGAGGATCCGCTCGCGGGCGCCGGCCGCGGGGCGGCCGGTTTGCCGTACGTGCCGTACCGGCGCGGCCGGCCGGACGGTCACCGCGGCGACCGCCAGCAGCAGCGGACGGAAGGTGGTCGCGCTCACCGCGCGGACCAGCTGGGCCAGCGCCCGCTCGCCGCGGCGCAGCCAGGCGGCGGCCAGCAGTCCGACGCCGACGTGAGCGGCCAGCAGCAGCCAGGCGATGGCCGGGTCGGCGTGGGCGAGCAGCGCGGCGAGCCGGTCGGTGCCGGTGCCGGTCACCCGGGCCAGCGGGGTTGTCGCCCCGGAGCCGATGCCGATGCCGTCGCCGCACAGCACGTCGAAGCCGACCGAGCGCAGGGGGCCCGCGACGGGTCCGCCGGCGCGGCCGTAGCAGACGTGCTGGCCGGTGGTGAAGACCGTGTCGGCGGCCAGTTCCAGCGGGATCAGCAGGGAGGCGATCCGGCCGAAACCGCGCTCGCGGTCGGCCAGGAGGTAGGCGGCCGTGAACACGGCGGCGGCGACTGCGGCCACCGTGTTGAGTGGCAGCGGGACCCGCGACAGCAGCACGTGCGACGCGGTGCTGAGCGTCACGACGAGTGCCGTGAACAGCGCCGCGCGAAGCGCTCTGATGCGGGTCCCGGATATGTCCATAGCGTGGAGAGTCTTTCACGTCGTCCTGTAAGGGACCCCTAAAAGCTCCCTGTGAGATTACGGACTGTTAGAGACCCGGGATCCGGCCGTTGCGGAACAGGTCCACGAAGATCTGGTGGTCCGCACGCGCGCGTGTGCCGTACTCGTGCGCGAAGTCCACCAGGACGTCCGCGAAGCCCGCCTCGTCGGCCGCGATCACCGCGTCGATGGCCCGCTCCGTGGAGAACGGCACCAGGGACTCGCCTGACTGGTCGTCCGCCGCCGCGTGCATCGTGGCCGTGGCCCGGCCAAGGTCGGCGACGACGGCCGCGATCTCCGCCGGGTCGTCGATGTCGCCCCAGTCCAGGTCCACGGCGTACGGCGACACCTCGGCGACGAGCTGACCGCGGCCGTCCAGCTCGGTCCAGCCCAGCCACGGGTCGGCGTGGTCCTGGAGGGCGCGCTGCGAGATCACCGTGCGGTGGCCCTCGTGCTGGAAGTAGCCGCGGATCGCCGGGTCGGTGATGTGCCGGGAGACGGCCGGGGTCTGGGCCTGCTTGATGTAGATCACCACATCGTTCTCCAGGGCGTCCGTCGCGCCCTCCAGCAGGATGTTGTACGAGGGCAGCCCGGCCGAGCCGATGCCGATGCCGCGTCGGCCGACGACGTCCTTCACCCGGTACGAGTCCGGGCGGGCCAGGGACGACTCCGGGAGCGTCTCCAGATAGCCGTCGAAGGCGGCCAGCACCTTGTAGCGCGTGGCCGCGTCCAGCTCGATGGAGCCGCCGCCCGGCGCGAACCGGCGTTCGAAGTCGCGGATCTCCGTCATCGAGTCCAGCAGCCCGAACCGGGTCAGTGAGCGCGCGTCGCGCAGCGCGTCCAGCAGCGGCCCCTGGGCGGTGTCCAGGGTGAACGGCGGCACCTCGTCGCTCTTCGCGCCGGTCGCCAGGGAGCGGATCCGCTCGCGGTACGCGCCCGCGAACGTGCGCACGACCTCGGAGATCTGCTCGTCGGAGAGTGCCTTCGCGTACCCGATGAGGGCCAGGGACGCGGCGAGGCGCTTGAGGTCCCAGGTGAAGGGGCCGATGTACGCCTCGTCGAAGTCGTTGACGTTGAAGATCAGCCGGCCCTGGGAGTCCATGTACGTGCCGAAGTTCTCCGCGTGCAGGTCGCCGTGGATCCACACGCGCGCGGTGCGCTCGTCCAGATACGGTCCGCCCCGCTTCTCCGCCTCCAGGTCGTGGTAGAAGAGGCACGCCGTACCCCGGTAGAACGCGAACGCGGAAGCCGCCATCTTGCGGAACTTCACACGGAACGCGGCCGGATCGGCGGCCAGAAGCTCGCCGAACGCGGTGTCGAAGACGGTGAGGATCTCCTCGCCGCGGTGCTCGGCGCTGAGCTGCGGAACCGACATCGCTGGGTGCCTCCTGGTGCAGGTGATACAGGACGAATGGGGCCGGACAGGCCGACGGGAGGGACGGATCACTTCCGCCGTCCCTCCAACGTCAGAAGGTACGCCCGAGTGCCCACTCCCCGCTCACGAACGTACGGGCCGGACGCCCTCGGGTGTCAGTGCCGAGGCATAGACTTCGTCGCTGTCCCCCCAGACCGCCCGCAGCCGGTCGCCGACTGTTTTCCATGGAGGCCATGTCGTGTCAAAGCCGCCGTTCACGCACCTGCACGTCCACACCCAGTACTCGCTGCTGGACGGTGCCGCGCGGCTCAAGGACATGTTCAACGCGTGCAACGAGATGGGCATGACCCATATCGCCATGTCCGACCACGGCAACCTGCACGGGGCGTACGACTTCTTCCACACCGCCAAGAAGGCGGGCGTCACGCCGATCATCGGCATCGAGGCGTATGTGGCGCCCGAGTCGCGGCGCAACAAGCGGAAGATCCAGTGGGGCCAGCCGCACCAGAAGCGCGACGACGTGTCCGGTTCCGGCGGTTACACCCACAAGACGATCTGGGCGGCCAACGCGACGGGCCTGCACAACCTCTTCCGGCTGTCCTCCGACGCGTACGCGGAGGGCTGGCTGCAGAAGTGGCCGCGGATGGACAAGGAGACGATCTCCCAGTGGTCCGAGGGACTCATCGCCTCCACCGGCTGCCCGTCCGGTGAGCTCCAGACCCGGCTGCGCCTCGGCCAGGAGAAGGAGGCGCTCCAGGCGGCCTCCGAGTACCAGGACATCTTCGGCAAGGACCGGTACTTCCTGGAGCTGATGGACCACGGCATCGAGATCGAACACCGGGTCCGTGACGGCCTCCTGGAGATCGGCAGGAAGCTCGGTATCCCGCCCCTGGTGACGAACGACTCGCACTACACGTACGCGCACGAGTCGGTCGCGCACGACGCGCTGCTGTGCATCCAGACCGGCAAGAACCTCTCCGACCCGGACCGCTTCAAGTTCGACGGCACCGGCTACTACCTCAAGTCCACGGACGAGATGTACGCCATCGACCAGTCGGACGCCTGGCAGGAGGGCTGCGCCAACACCCTCCTGGTGGCCGAACAGATCGACACCTCCGGCATGTTCGAGGCCAAGAACCTCATGCCGAAGTTCGACATCCCCGACGGCTTCACCGAGATCACCTGGTTCCAGGAGGAAGTCCGGCTCGGCATGAACCGCCGTTTCAACGGCAACGTCCCCGAGGACCGCCAGAAGCAGGCGGAGTACGAGATGGACGTCATCATCCAGATGGGGTTCCCGGGATACTTCCTCGTCGTCGCCGACTTCATCATGTGGGCCAAGAAGCAGGGCATCGCGGTCGGCCCCGGCCGTGGTTCCGCCGCCGGTTCGATCGTCGCGTACGCCATGGGCATCACCGACCTCGACCCGATCCCGCACGGTCTGATCTTCGAGCGGTTCCTCAACCCCGAGCGTGTCTCCATGCCCGACGTCGACATCGACTTCGACGAACGCCGGCGCGTCGAGGTCATCCGGTACGTGACCGAGAAGTACGGCGCCGACAAGGTCGCCATGATCGGCACCTACGGCAAGATCAAGGCGAAGAACGCCATCAAGGACTCCGCGCGCGTGCTGGGCTACCCGTACGCGATGGGCGACCGCCTCACCAAGGCGATGCCCGCCGACGTCCTCGGCAAGGGCATCGACCTCAACGGCATCACCGACCCCTCGCACCCGCGCTACAGCGAGGCCGGCGAGATCCGCGCGATGTACGAGAACGAACCCGACGTGAAGAAGGTCATCGACACCGCCAAGGGCGTCGAGGGCCTGGTCCGGCAGATGGGTGTGCACGCGGCCGGCGTCATCATGTCCAGCGAGCCCATCGTCGACCACGCCCCCGTGTGGGTGCGGCACACCGACGGCGTGACCATCACCCAGTGGGACTACCCGCAGTGCGAGTCGCTCGGCCTGCTCAAGATGGACTTCCTGGGCCTGCGCAACCTGACCATCATGGACGACGCCGTCAAGATGGTGAAGGCCAACAAGGGCGTCGAACTCGACCTGCTGGCCCTGCCGCTGGACGACCCGGCGACCTTCGAACTCCTCCAGCGCGGCGACACCCTCGGGGTGTTCCAGTTCGACGGCGGACCCATGCGCTCCCTGCTGCGCCTGATGAAGCCCGACAACTTCGAGGACATCTCCGCCGTCTCGGCGCTCTACCGTCCCGGCCCGATGGGCATGGACTCGCACACCAACTACGCGCTGCGCAAGAACAAGCTCCAGGAGATCACCCCGATCCACAAGGAGCTTGAGGAACCCCTCGAAGAGGTCCTCGCGGTCACCTACGGCCTGATCGTCTACCAGGAGCAGGTGCAGAAGGCCGCCCAGATCATCGCCGGGTACTCCCTTGGCGAGGCCGACATCCTGCGCCGCGTGATGGGCAAGAAGAAGCCCGACGAACTGGCCAAGAACTTCACCATCTTCCAGGCCGGCGCCAAGAAGAACGGCTACAGCGACGAGGCGATCCAGGGCCTGTGGGACGTCCTGGTCCCGTTCGCCGGATACGCCTTCAACAAGGCCCACTCGGCCGCCTACGGACTGGTCTCCTACTGGACGGCCTATCTGAAGGCCAACTACCCGGCCGAGTACATGGCCGGACTGCTCACCTCGGTCAAGGACGACAAGGACAAGTCCGCGATCTACCTGAACGAGTGCCGGCGCATGGGCATCAAGGTGCTCCCGCCGAACGTCAACGAGTCGATGTCCAACTTCGCCGCCCAGGGCGACGACGTGATCCTCTTCGGCCTCTCCGCGGTGCGCAACGTCGGCACCAACGTCGTCGACTCGATCATCAGGTCCCGCAACGCCAAGGGGAAGTACGCCTCCTTCCCCGACTACCTCGACAAGGTCGAGGCCGTCGTCTGCAACAAGCGGACCACGGAATCGCTGATCAAGGCCGGCGCGTTCGACAGCATGGGCCACACCCGCAAGGGCCTCACCGCGCACTTCGAGCCGATGATCGACAACGTGGTCGCGGTGAAGCGGAAGGAGGCCGAAGGACAGTTCGACCTCTTCGGCGGCATGGGCGACGAGGACACCAGCGAGCCCGGCTTCGGTCTCGACGTCGAGTTCACCACCGACGAGTGGGACAAGGCCTATCTCCTCGCCCAGGAGCGGGAGATGCTCGGCCTGTACGTCTCCGACCACCCCCTCTTCGGCCTGGAACACGTCCTGTCCGACAAGGCCGACGCGGGTATCTCCCAGCTCACCGGAGGTGAGCACGCGGACGGCGCGGTCGTCACCATCGGCGGCATCATCTCGGGCCTCCAGCGCAAGATGACCAAGCAGGGCAACGCCTGGGCCATCGCCACCGTGGAAGATCTCGCCGGTTCCATCGAGTGCATGTTCTTCCCCGCGACCTACCAACTGGTGTCGACCCAGCTCGTCGAGGACGCCGTCGTGTTCGTCAAGGGCCGCCTCGACAAGCGCGAGGACGTGCCCCGGCTGGTCGCGATGGAACTCCAGGTCCCCGACCTGTCGAACGCGGGCACCAACGCGCCCGTGATCCTCACGATCCCCGCGCTGAAGGTCACCCCGCCGATGATCAGCAGGCTCGGCGAGATCCTCAGCCACCACAAGGGCGAGAGCGAGGTCCGCATCCGGCTCCAGGGGCCGAGCAAGACGACGGTGCTGCGCCTCGACCGGCACCGGGTGAAGCCCGACCCGGCGCTCTTCGGTGACCTGAAGGTGCTGCTCGGACCAGCCTGTCTGGCCGGCTGACCAGCGACGCGATTGAGGGGCGCACCCGGCTTCGGGTGCGCCCCTCACTGTGTCCGGGCTTCAACAGCCCGTTGTTCGGATGCCCGTCGAACGCGGCGGGGCCGCGTCGTGGGCTCAGTTGTGGCCGAAGCGCTTCTGCCGGCCCTTGCGTGCCATGTCACCGGGGGTCACCTGGGTGGCGCGCTGCTCGGCCTGCGACTCGATCGAGGACGACTTCGCCTGCTCGGCACCGCGCTCGGCCTGTGACGCCTGTTCGTGCGGGCGGGGGTGCTTCTTGTTCTTGGCCATGGTGATCTTCCTCCTGAGGGGGATCTAGGGGCCAAAGCCGGTTTCAGATTCACATGTCCGGGCAGAGCGCGCATGTCGGAGAATCACCGTGCGTAACACCCGCGTAATAGGGTCGAGTCGTGCGGTGGAACCCCCGGCCGACCCGGGGAACGCCACGCCGAAGATCGAGTTCGGGCCGTTAACCTCCGCGCAGTCGGGCAGACTCGAAGGAAGCCCGAAGCAAACCTCCCGGAAAGAGGGTGGATCGCGTGGACCGCTGCATCGTCCTGGTGGACGCCGGGTATCTGCTGGGGGCCGCCGCGAGCCTTCTCGCCGGAGAGCCCTCGCGGTCCCGGATCACCGTCGATCACACCGCTCTCATCCAGGGCCTGCGAGAACGCGCCGAGTCGGACACCGAACGGCCACTGCTGCGCATCTACTGGTTCGACGGCGCCCCCGACCGGGTCCCGCAGCCCGAACACCGCAGGCTCCGTGTGATGCCCCGCGTCACCGTCCGGCTCGGCGCCCTGACCCGCAGCGACGGACGGTGGGCCCAGAAGGGCGTCGACGCCGCCATGCACGCCGAGCTGACCGAGCTGGCCCGCAACCGCGCCTGCTCCGACATCGTCCTCGTCACCGGCGACGGCGATCTGCTGCCGGGCATGATGGCCGCCAAGGAACACGGAGTGGCCGTACACCTGTGGGCCGTGCAGGCGGCCGACGGCGACTACAACCAGTCCGAGGACCTGGTCGCCGAGGCCGACGAGCGGCGCGTCCTCGACCGTACGTGGATCACCAAGGCCGTACGGGCCAAGGAACTCGGCGGGGTCTGCGCGCCGCAGCCGGTGCCCCGCCCCGAGATCGCCGCGATCCTCTCCGCGCCGCTGCCCGAACCGGCGCACGCGCAGTCGGCCGAGCGGGCCGACGGCGAACAGCAGGAGCACCCGACGGCTCCCGCCGAGCGGAACGGCGAGCAGGAACGCGTACCCGCCGCCAAGGGCGTACCGACCCCCAAGGACCTGGCCGCGCTGAAGGCCCACGGCGCCCAGCCCGCCCCGCACCCCGCCAACGCCACCCTGCGCTGGTCCTCCGACAAGGGCTGGGTCGACCGGCCGGGCGTGGCCGCCGAGCCCCCCGAGATCGCCTCCATGCCGACGCTCGCCCAGCTCACCTCGGCCGAGCAGCGCTGGGCGGACCGCGAGGAGGACATCACCACGGTCGGCGGCGATCCGTACGAGGTCGGGCAGGTGTTCTCGCGGCGCTGGATGGAGCGGCTCCCGGAACCCGCCCAGGTGCAGAAACTGTCCACGATGTACCCCCGCATCCCGCACCGCATCGACGGCGAGCTGCTGCGCTACGCCGCCCGTTTCGGTCTGCTCGCCCACAAGGACGACCAGATCGACGAGCACGACCGGTACGCGATCAGGGCCGGCTTCTGGCGCGAGATCGACGTCCGGACGAACGCGGAGCACGCGCCCGCAGGGGAGTGAGCGGCCCGCGCAGGGGAAGACCGGGGGCGGGGGTTGGATTTCAGGCGGAGTCGGGCACCCCGTACTCTCGTCCTTCGTGAGTACGCGCACGGCACAAGCAGCCCGACACGGTGACGATGTCGTCTGCGCGGTGCGCGATCTCACCAAGACCTACCGGGCGGTGCGCGGCCGGCGCGGGGCCCCCGGGACACCCGAGGTACAGGCCACCGACGCCGTGGACCTGGACGTCCGGCGCGGTGAGATCTTCGGCCTGCTCGGGCCGAACGGCGCCGGCAAGTCGACCCTCGTCCGGCAGATCACCGGCCTTATGCGTCCCGACCGGGGCGGCGTCGAGATCATGGGCCACGACATCGTGCGCCACCCCGAGCGGGCCGCGCGCATCCTCGCCTACCTCGGCCAGGAGTCCAGCGCCCTCGACGAACTGACCGTCTCGCTTGCCGTCGAGACCACCGCACGACTGCGCGGCCTTGAGGTGAAGCAGGCGCGCGCGGAACGGGACGCGGTCCTGGAGGAACTAGGGCTCACTGCCCTCGCGGCCCGCCCCATCCGCAAACTGTCCGGCGGACAGCGGCGGCTCGCCTGCTTCGCCACCGCGCTCGTCGGCGAACGCCCGCTGCTCGTCCTCGACGAGCCGACCACCGGCATGGATCCGGTGGCGCGGCGGGCGGTGTGGTCGGCGGTCGACCGGCGGCGCGCCGAGCGCGGTACGACGGTACTGCTGGTGACGCACAACGTGATCGAGGCCGAAACGGTTCTCGACCGGGTCGCCGTGCTCGACCGGGGGCGCGTGATCGCCTGCGACACCCCCGCCGGACTGAAGGCGCGGGTCGCGGGCGAGGTCCGGGTCGATCTGGTCTGGCGGGAGGCGGCGCCCCTGCACGTCCCGGAGGTCGCCGCACTGCGCGACCGGGCCGTCGAGTCGGGGCGCCGATGGACCCTGCGGCTGGCCCCCGAGGAGGCCCGCGCGGCCGTCGCCACCGTGACCGGCGGGGCGGCCTTCACCGCGCTGGACGACTTCACGCTGGCCACGCCGAGCCTGGAGGACGTGTATCTGGCGCTCGGGGGGAACGGGCAGGGACTGGTGAAGGCATGAGCGGCTTCGGTACGACGACGGGCAGGGACGGCAGGGCTTGCGCGACCGGTGTGAGTGCGGAGGGCCCCGGAACCGTACGGGTAGGTGTGCGGGCACTGGTGGGGGAGAGGGCGGCTGTCGTGACCGGGACGAAGAGGAGCAGCTCGACGTGAGTGTCGTACCCGCCGAGGTGCTGCCGGGCGGCGCCCTGGGCGTGCAGGAGACGCCCGCGCGCCACGCGACGGCCGAACTCGGGCCGCGTGCCCGGCTGTGGCCCGCGCTCGTCGCGGTGTACCGGGCGCAGCTGTCCCGGGCCCGGGTCGCGCGGATTCCGCTGCTGTTCGTGGCCACCTTCCAGTCCGTCGGGATCATGATCCTGATGCGGGGGGTCGTGGATGGGGGTGGCGAGGCGCGGGCTGTGGTGGCTGGGGCGTCTGTGCTGGTGGTCGCCTTTGTCGCGCTGAATCTGCTCGCTCAGTACTTCGGGCAGTTGCGGGCCAGCGGTGGGCTCGACCACTACGCGACGCTGCCGGTGCCGCCCGCGGCCGTGGTGCTGGGCGCGGCGGGGGCGTACGCCTCCTTCACTGTGCCGGGGACCGCCGTGACGGCGGTGTTCGGGTGTCTGCTGTACGGGCTGCCGCTGACGCATCTGTGGGTGCTCGCGCTGGTGATCCCGCTCGCCGGGGCCGCGCTCGCCGGGCTCGGCGCCGCGTTCGGGCTGCTCGCGCCGAGGCCGGAACTCGCCACACTGCTCGGGCAGTTGGGCATGTCGGCGGCACTGCTGCTGGGGGTGCTGCCGGCCGAGCGGATGCCGGGGGTGGTGCGGTTCGCGCGGGATCTGCTGCCGTCGACGTACGGCGTCGAGGCATTCTCCCGGACCTTCGGGCCTGCCCCCGACTGGGCCTTCGTCTTCGGTGACCTCGCCGTGTGCGCGGGGGTCGGGGTGGTCTCACTGGCCCTCGCGACCTGGGCGTACCGTCGGGCGGCCGTCCGGTGACGCGCCGCGCGGGCGGGCCTGGCACGATGTCGGTGTGACCGCACCACTGACTCCGCCTCCGCCGCCGCACCAAGAGCCCTCGCATGATCGTGACAGTGATCGTGAGGACCCCTCCCCGTCCCGGCAGCCGTTGCAGCAGCAGCCCTCGTCGCAGCAGGCTCCGGACGCGGACGGCCGGGCCCGGCAGTTCTGGCCGGAGCCGTCCGGCGGTGCCGGATTCGTGTCGGAGTACGGACAGGACGGTCCCGGGATGAAGACCGAACTGCGGGAAGCCGCCGTCGTCACGGTGGTGGTGGCGCTCGGTGGGGTGCTGCTCGGGCTGCTGTGGTGGTGGCTGGCGTCGAGTGTGCCGCTGGTCGGTGACGTGGTCGACGGCAGGTGGGTCGTGTACGTCAAGGACAGCGAGGGTGAGCAGGCCATCGGGGTCGATGGAACGTTCACTCTGCTGGCACTGGGTATGGGGGCGCTGAGTGCGGTCGGCGCGTTTCTGGTGCGGCGGCGTGGGGGTGTGCCGCTGGTGGTCGCGCTGACGGTCGGGGGGCTGCTCGGGTCTGTGCTGGCGTGGCGGCTGGGGGTGTGGCTCGGGCCGGCCCAGGATGTGATCGCTCACGCGAAGGATGTGGGTAAGGGGGTCACGTTCTCGGCGCCGTTGAAGTTGGGCGCGAAGGGGGCGTTGCTGGTGTGGTCCCTGGGGGCGCTGGTGGTGCACCTGGGGTTGACGGGGTTGTTCGGGCCGCGGGACCCGGAGGATGTGGCTCCGCCGGTGTAGGGGGGGTTTGTTTCGCCCCCGCCGCCCTTTCCCGTCCCGTCCCTGGGGGCGGCGCCCCCAGACCCCCGCTGT
>NZ_LIQQ01000196.1 GCF_001418565.1 Streptomyces graminilatus
GTGTTCGAACACCGGACCGGCTGAAATGGCCTTGCCCGGGCTGGACGAGCGGGCAGGGTGGGTTGGTGGGGCTTGGTTAGCGGGTTTGGCGTTTGGCTGGGTTTCCTGTTCGGCGGGTTGTTCGGCGGGTCTGTTCCGCGCGGGACGCCTCGTACTCCTTGCGGTGCAGGGATTCGCCGGGGGCCTCTTTGAGGGAGCGGAGGAAGTAGGCGGCCAGGGAGCCTACGAAGCCGATCGTCAGGAGGCCCCGGAGAGAGGCCTGGCGGGCCGGGTCCGGGCGGGTGGTGAAGGCGCCCCAGGTGTGGCCGAACGCCAGTGCGCTGCACACCGCGAACATCACCAGGACAACGAGACTCACCAGCCCTCCTACCTCCGCGATGCGCAGGCCCTCGTAGGCGAGGCGCAGGATCAGGCAGGAGGCGATCGTCGCCGCCAGTGAGCCTGCGGCCACCCCTGCCCTGCGTGCCGGGTACCCGGCGTCGTGGTCCACCCAGGTCGTGCCGAAGAAGCGGATCGGTTCCGGGGTGGGTTCTGAGCGGGGTCTGGGGCTGGGTGTTTTGTCGGTCACCGTTCGATTATTGCCCGGCGGGCACCGGCGCCCGATGGTGGTGCCGGTGCCCTGGGCGTTGGCCGGGTCAGGAGCAGTGCGCTGCCACGTAGCCGTCGCTGCCCGTCAGGATGTACGCGTCCGAGACGTACTCACCGTTGTCGATGCTGTCCCAGATGTTCGACGTGCCGTACGGACCGGCTATCGCCTCGCCGGGGCGCTGGCAGTAGATCGGGATCTTGGCGCCCTCGGCGAGTGTGCGGACGATGGAGTAGCTGGTGCTGGGGCCGCTGCGGACGTTGAGGTGGTAGCCGGGGGCGACCGAGTAGTAGCGGACGGATGTCGTGACCGATGCCGTCGCTGCCGCCCCGCCGGCCGCTCTCTCCCCGATTCGGTCTGTGAACTCTGTGGACATGCGAAATCTCCCCCGTTGGAACCCCATGGCAGTCATGGGGAACGGGTGATACCCCTACAACCCGCCATGAAACATTTGTACGGAACTCGTACACCTGCGTCAGCACGCCGCCTCTGTCCTGTATTCCGCATCGACTAGGCTCCGTCCGTCGCGCGAGCGACCGAACAGCACGGGGGTGAGTCCATGACGCCACAGCGGAACTCCGGAACCGGCGCGGAAGCGGAATTTCCGGAGTACGCCGGTCAGTACCGTCTGGAGTCACGGCTGGGTTCCGGCGGCATGGGCGTGGTGCACCTGGCCCGGAGTACGTCCGGGATGCGGCTCGCCGTCAAGGTCGTGCACGGCGAGTTCGCCGAGGACCCCGAGTTCAGGGGGCGGTTCCGGCAGGAGATCGCCGCCGCGCGGCGCGTCAGCGGTGCCTTCACCGCGCCCGTCGTCGATGCCGACCCCGATGCCGAACGGCCTTGGATGGCCACCCTGTTCATCCCCGGGCCGACCCTCGCCGACGAGGTGAAGCGGAACGGGTCCATGAACGCCAGGCAGTTGCGCCGGCTGATGGCCGGGCTCGCCGAGGCGCTGCGCGACATCCACCGCGTCGGGGTCGTCCACCGGGACCTGAAACCGAGCAACGTACTGCTCGCCGAGGACGGTCCGAAAGTCATCGACTTCGGCATTTCCCGGCCGAAGGACAGCGAACTGCGCACCGAGACCGGCAAGTTGATCGGTACTCCGCCGTTCATGGCGCCCGAGCAGTTCCGGCGGCCCCGTGAGGTGGGACCGGCCGCCGACATCTTCGCCCTGGGGTCGGTGATGGTGCACGCGTCGACCGGGCGCGGGCCGTTCGACTCCGACAGTCCCTATGTCGTCGCCTACCAAGTCGTGCACGACGAACCGGACTTGACCGGTGTGCCGGAGAACCTCGCCCCACTGGTACTGAGTTGTCTCGCCAAGGAGCCCGAGGACCGGCCCACGCCCGATGAACTCATGCGGGAGCTGCGGTCGATAGCCGCCTCGTACGACACCCAGTCGTTCGTGCCCGAGGAGCGGCACGGTACTCACTCCTCCGTCTCCGGCGACCCTTTCTCCGGCGGTTCGGAGTCCGGCGGTTCGGAGTCCGGCGGTTCCGGTTCCGTTGTTCCTGCCGCCCTCGTGCCCAACTCCCCCTCGGACAACCGGACTTCGGATCGGCGGCGGCTGCGCAAGCGGGTGCTCCTCGCTGCGGGTGCCCTCGTCCTCGCCGCCGGGTGTGTCCTCGCCTCGGTGCGGGTGTTCGGCGGTGACGCGACGGTCGCCGAGCCCCCGGGCCGTTCCTCCGGTACGCATCCGGGAACGGATTCCGGTACGACGGCCGCCGCTGCCGGGTTCCGGGCCTGGGCGGTGCGGCCGGTCACCGCCCGCGCTGCCGGGATGCCCCAATGCTCGTACGGTGGCGGGAAGTTGTTCTGCGCCCAGAAGGGGTTCGTCTCCGCGATCGACGCCTCCGACGGCACCGTCCTGTGGCGGCACCCCATCGACGCCGGCCTCGTACCGAGCCGCCCGCCGGTTCTCTCGGGCGGGCTCGTGCACCCTCCGCTGGACGAGGGGTCCGGGCTGGAGGCGCTCGATCCCGTCACCGGCCGTACCCGCTGGCAGGGGAAGGCCGATCGCGTGGGCCTCGGATACGCCGGCGGCATGACCCTCCTCACCAGCGCCGACGGCAAGGTCACCGGCGTCGACAGCGCGTCCGGCGACAGCAAGTGGAACCGCCGGATCGGTGATCTGAGCAGCCCGCGGCTGTTCTCCTTCGCCGGCGACCGGCTCGCGTACGCCATGAGCACCGCCGAGGACGGGGCGAGCACCCGGGTCGCCGCGCTGGACCCGGCCTCCGGTGATGTGCGCTGGCAGGAGAAGCTGAACGGGCAGCTCAAACCCATCGGGACCACCGACGCGGGTGCCTCCGTCTTCTTCGCCGCCACCGACACCGTGTACGGGGACACGGTCGCCGTCGTCGACTACGACCCGGCGACAGGGACCTCGCGCAAGGTCGGTGTGAGCGTTCCGCTCCAGCGGGCCCATGGTGTCGTGCGCGGGAACACCGTGTACCTGATGGCCGCCGGCGGTGCGCTGATCGCCGTCGACCTGAAGGCGGGCAAGCAGTTGTGGCGGCTGGAGACCTCCGTGAGCCTCGGCTCGGCGCCGGCCGTGGACGGGCGGTATGTGTACGTCACCGCCGCCGACGGCCGGCTGCTGGCGGTGGACGCCCGGACGGGGAAGCTCGCGGGGCAGACGTCGCCTCGGCTCGGCGCGGACTCCGACACGATCGTGGCCACGCTGTCCGCGCCCGTCGCCACCGGCGGGCACGTCTACGCGAGCGCTCCCGACGGTTCCGTCTTCGCCCTGGACGCGACCGACCCGGCCCGCTGGTGACGGACGCGGCCTGACATACGTACGGTGTCCAGCGCGCGCGTACGGAAAGCACATACGGAAAGCACATACGGAAAAGGGCCGCTCCTGGGGAGCGGCCCTTTCGGTCAGCTGTATGAGCAGTCCTACGACAGGGTCAGCCCAGCTTCGACACGTCACGCACCGCGCCCTTGTCAGCGCTCGTCGCCATCGCCGCGTACGCGCGCAGGGCCTGGGAGACCTTGCGTTCGCGGGAGACGGGAGCGTAGACGCCGTTCAGGGCCTCGCGGCGGGCCGCCAGCTCGGCGTCCTCGACCAGGAGCTCGATCGTGCGGTTCGGGATGTCGATGCGGATGCGGTCGCCGTCCTTGACGAGGGCGATCGTGCCGCCGGAGGCCGCCTCGGGGGAGGCGTGGCCGATGGAGAGGCCCGAGGTGCCGCCGGAGAAGCGGCCGTCCGTGATGAGGGCGCAGGTCTTGCCGAGGCCGCGGCCCTTGAGGAACGAGGTCGGGTAGAGCATCTCCTGCATACCGGGGCCGCCCTTGGGGCCCTCGTAGCGGATGACGACGACGTCGCCGTCCGTCACCTTCTTGTTGAGGATCTTCTCGACGGCCTCTTCCTGCGACTCGCAGACGACCGCGGGGCCCTCGAAGGTCCAGATCGACTCGTCGACGCCGGCCGTCTTCACGACACAGCCGTCGACGGCGAGGTTGCCCTTGAGGACCGCGAGGCCGCCGTCCTTCGAGTACGCGTGTTCGACACTGCGGATGCAGCCGCCGGCCGCGTCCGTGTCCAGGGCCGCCCAGCGCTCCGACTGGGAGAATGCCTCGGCGGAGCGGACACAGCCGGGGGCCGCGTGCCACAGTTCCAGGGCCTCCGGCGACGGGGAGCCGCCGCGCACGTCCCAGGTCTTCAGCCAGTCGGCGAGGGACGAGCTGTGGACCGAGTTCACGTCCTCGTTGAGCAGCCCGGCGCGGTGCAGTTCGCCGAGGAGGGCGGGGATGCCGCCGGCCCGGTGCACGTCCTCCATGTAGTACGTGCGGTCCTTGGCGACGTTCGGCGCGACCTTCGCCAGGCACGGCACCCGGCGCGAGACCTCGTTGATCTCGTCGAGGCCGAACGGGACGCCCGCCTCCTGGGCGGCGGCCAGCAGGTGCAGGATCGTGTTGGTCGAGCCGCCCATCGCGATGTCGAGCGCCATGGCGTTCTCGAAGGCCGCGAGGGTGGCGACGTTGCGGGGCAGGACCGTCTCGTCGTCCTGCTCGTAGTAGCGGCGGGTGATGTCCATCACCGTGCGGCCCGCGTTCTCGTACAGCGCGCGGCGGGCCGTGTGGGTGGCCAGGACCGAGCCGTTGCCCGGGAGGGCCAGTCCGATGGCCTCCGCGAGACAGTTCATCGAGTTGGCCGTGAACATGCCGGAACAGGAACCGCAGGTCGGACAGGCGTTCTCCTCGATACGGAGGATGTCCTCGTCCGAGATCTTCTCGTTCACCGCGTCGGAGATCGCGTCGACCAGGTCGAGCGTACGGACCGTGCCGTCGACCAGTGTGGCCCGGCCGGACTCCATCGGGCCGCCGGAGACGAAGACCGTGGGGATGTTGAGCCGCAGGGCGGCGTTCAGCATGCCCGGGGTGATCTTGTCGCAGTTGGAGATGCAGATCAGGGCGTCGGCGCAGTGGGCCTCGACCATGTACTCGACCGAGTCCGCGATCAGGTCGCGGGAGGGGAGGGAGTACAGCATGCCGCCGTGGCCCATCGCGATGCCGTCGTCGACGGCGATCGTGTTGAACTCGCGCGGGATGCCTCCGGCGGCGGTGATGGCCTCGCTGACGATGCGGCCGACCGGCTGGAGGTGGGTGTGGCCGGGCACGAACTCCGTGAAGCTGTTCGCGACGGCGATGATCGGCTTCCGCCCGATGTCGGCGCCCGGTACACCGGAGGCGCGCATAAGGGCGCGGGCGCCCGCCATGTTGCGGCCGTGGGTGACTGTGCGGGACCTGAACTCGGGCATCGTCGGTCGCTCCTTCGGAGAGTTATGACTCACGTCGAGCGTACGCCGGTCGTTCCGGTTGCCGACGTGGTGTCCGGAATGCGGGATGGGCGTCTCGGTTTTTGGGTGCGAGAGCTTGGTGGTCGGGTGCGGGTTCGGTGGGGGCTGGTCGCGCCCCGCGGCGGAGCCGCGGATCAGATACAGCCCCGCGCCCCTTAAAGAACCAG
>NZ_LIQQ01000197.1 GCF_001418565.1 Streptomyces graminilatus
ACCGAAGAGTCGCCGCCCCCGCCGGAAAGACCGCTCACGCGTCCCCACCCTCACGCATGGGCACCCGCACACCCTGCTCGTCGGCAACCGTCTCCGCGATGTCGTACCCCGCGTCGACATGCCGGATGACACCCATCCCGGGGTCATTGGTCAGCACCCGGCGAATCTTCTCCCCCGCCAGCTTCGTACCGTCGGCCACCGACACCTGCCCGGCGTGGATGGACCGCCCCATGCCGACACCGCCACCGTGGTGGATGGACACCCAGGACGCGCCCGACGCGACGTTGACCATCGCGTTCAGCAGCGGCCAGTCCGCGATCGCGTCGGACCCGTCGAGCATGGCCTCGGTCTCGCGGTAGGGGGACGCGACGGACCCGCAGTCCAGGTGGTCGCGGCCGATCGCCAGCGGCGCCGCCAGCTCACCGCTCGCCACCATGTCGTTGAAGCGCTCGCCCGCCTTGTCCCGCTCGCCGTAGCCGAGCCAGCAGATCCGGGCCGGCAGTCCCTGGAAGTGGACGCGCTCGCCGGCCATCTTGATCCAGCGGTGCAGCGACTCGTTCTCCGGGAACAGCTCCAGCATCGCCTTGTCGGTCTTCGCGATGTCGGACGCCTCGCCCGACAGGGCCGCCCAGCGGAAGGGGCCCTTGCCCTCGCAGAACAGGGGGCGGATGTAGGCGGGCACAAAGCCGGGGAAGGCGAACGCCCGCTCGTATCCGGCCAGTTGGGCCTCGCCACGGATCGAGTTGCCGTAGTCGAAGACCTCGGCACCGGCGTCCATGAAGCCGACCATCGCCTCCACGTGCCGGGCCATGGACTCGCGCGCCCGGGTGGTGAAGCCGGCCGGGTCCTTCGCCGCGTAGGTCGCCAGGTCGTCGAAGTCGACGCCGACGGGCAGGTAGGACAGCGGGTCGTGGGCCGAGGTCTGGTCGGTCACGATGTCGATGGGGGCACTCTCGGCGAGCATGCGCGGGAGCAGCTCGGCCGCGTTGCCCAGCAGGCCGATGGAGAGCGGGCGGCGGGCGTCCCGTGCCTCCACCGCGAGCTGGAGGGCGTGCTCCAGGGAGTCGGCCTTGACGTCGAGGTACCGGTGCTCGATGCGGCGCTCGATGGCGCGCGGGTCGACGTCGATACAGATCGCGACGCCGTCGTTCATCGTCACGGCGAGCGGCTGGGCGCCGCCCATCCCGCCGAGGCCGGCGGTGAGGGTGATCGTCCCGGCGAGGGTGCCGCCGAACTTCTTGGCGGCCACGGCGGCGAAGGTCTCGTAGGTGCCCTGGAGGATGCCCTGGGTGCCGATGTAGATCCATGAGCCGGCCGTCATCTGCCCGTACATGGTCAGGCCGAGGGCCTCCAGGCGGCGGAACTCCTCCCAGTTGGCCCAGTCGCCGACCAGGTTGGAGTTGGCGATCAGGACACGCGGGGCCCACTCGTGGGTCTGCATGACACCGACCGGGCGGCCCGACTGGACGAGCATCGTCTCGTCCTGCTTCAGGGTCCGCAGGGTGCGGACCATGGCGTCGTAGGAGCGCCAGTCACGGGCGGCCTTGCCGGTGCCGCCGTACACGACGAGCTTGTCGGGGTGCTCGGCGACCTCGGGGTCCAGGTTGTTCTGGAGCATCCGGAGGGCGGCTTCCTGCTGCCATCCCAGGGCACTCAGTTCCGTACCGCGCGGGGCTCGTACGGGGCGGGGTCCTGACATGGTCTGCCTCCCAGCGGACTTATAGCGGACTGTTGCGGTGGATATTCACATCCTGACCGCATGAATAGAACTAGTCAATACATTCTCGCGCCGTCCTGCGCGCGCCACGGATGTTTGGCTTGACCTGTAGGCACGACATCGACGCCACGGGGGATGCAATGGCGAACATGGAGAGCATGGAGAACAACGGTTCCGATCGCACAGGCTCCGATCGCACGGGATCCGTTCACGCGGGATCCGTTCACGCGGGATCCGTTCACGCGGGATCCGTTCGAGCGGGCCGCCGGGACGCGGCCGTACGAGCGGCCGTGGAGCAGGGGTTGCTCCACGCCGACGCACCCATCGTCGGACTTCTCGATGTCATCGGCATCCGCGAGTCCGCCGCCGAGTTGCGCGCCGCCTTCGACGCGGTGGCGGCGCCCGGCACCCCCGTCCTGCACGCCTTCGCGGTGAAGGCGACCCCGCTGGTGCCCGTACTGCGGCTGCTGCACAGGGAAGGGATCGGGGCCGAGGTGGCGAGTCCCGGGGAACTGGCGCTGGCGCGGGCCGCCGGGGTACCGCCGGAGCGGACGGTGCTGGACTCCCCCGCCAAGACCCGCGCCGAGCTGCGCGAGGCCCTGGCGCTGGGCATCGCCGTGAACGCCGACAACCCGCAGGAGCTGGCCCGGATCGACGCCCTGATGCGGTCCACGGACGGCCTGTCCACGAACAGCCGGTCCGGGGACAACGGGTCCGCGACCAGCCGGTCCCCGATCGGGATCCGGGTGAATCCGCAGATCGGCGGCGGGTCGATCGGGGCCACCTCCACCGCCACCGCGACCTCGAAGTTCGGGGTCGCACTCCTGGACGAGGGGGCGCGTGAGTGGATCGTGGGGGCGTACGCCGAGCGCCCGTGGCTGACCAGGCTGCATACGCACACCGGGTCGCAGGGCATCCCGCTGTCGCTGATGGTGCGGGGCGTGGCGGAGACGTACGCGCTCGCCGAGGAGATCAACCGGCGGGTCGGGCGGCGGCAGGTCGACACCATCGACATCGGCGGCGGGCTGCCGGTGAACTTCGCGTCGGACGCGACGAGTCCGACGTACGGGCAGTACGCACGGCTGTTGAGCGACGCGGTGCCGGGGCTGTTCGACGGCCGGTACGGGCTGGTGACCGAATTCGGCCGGTCGCTGCTGGCCAAGCACGGCACGGTGGTGGCGCGCGTCGAGTACGCGAAGAGCGCCGGCGGGCGGCCGGTCGCGGTCACGCACGCGGGCGTCCAGGTCGCGACGCGGACGGTGTACGCGCCGGGGTCGTGGCCGCTCAGGATCGCCGCGTACGACGGGAAGGGGCTCCCCAAGTCCGGGGCGGACGTCGTGCAGGACGTGGCCGGACCTGCCTGTTTCGCGGGCGACCTGCTCGCCGAGGGGCGGGCGCTGCCGCTGCTCGAACAGGGAGACCACGCGGCGGCGCTGGACACCGGCGCCTACTTCTTCGCCCACCACTACGCGTACAACTCCCTTGCCCGGCCCGGGATCTACGGCTTCGTGCCGGGCGGAGACGCGGGTGCGGGGGCGGGAGGCGTCACTTTCGCCGTCGTGCGGGAGCCGCAGACCGTCGCGGAGATCGTGGCCGAATCCGGCGGGGCGCACGCCTCCACGCTCACCACCCTCACTCCCACCGGCTCCCCCTCCGCACGCCCTTGACGGACCCCGGGAAACAAGCAGGCCAACTGATCTGAACCTGGGCTCAGCCGACCCACCTTAGTCATCCGCCGCATGTTCCACCGGGAAATGCCGGATGTCTCACTCGTCGCGCACACGTTGCGTAGCGTCTGCGTCACTCAGCCGAACGCCGGTTGGCCGGACATCCGTCGGCCAACACCAGGTGGGACGGCCGAGCACCAGCCGGACGGACGCGAGCGGGACAGGCGGGAGGGGTCAAGGGTGCCCGGAATCGACGAGTGCCTACTGGAAGCCATGCGGCTGCCCGGTGCCCGGGGCGCCGCGCTGGTCGACTGGACCAGCGGGCTGGCACTGGGCACCGTCGGGGAATCCCCGGGCGGCGATCCGGAGACGATGGCGGCCGAGGCCGCCGAGCTGGCCCGGATGGCCGTCGAGCACCGGGCGTTCGCCCCGGAGGACGACGACGAGCCGGCCCACGGATTCGGCGACGGGTCAGGCGACGGATTCGGTGGCGGGGCCACCGGCGGCCCGCTGGAGCAGCAGCAGGATCCCCCGGTCGAGGACCTGATCATCAGCAACCGCGACAGCTATCACGTCCTGCGGTTCGTCGCGACGAGCTTCGACAGCAGTGTGTTCCTGCACCTGTGGCTGGCCCGCGCGGACGGCAATCTCGCGCTGGCCCGCATTCGCCTCGGCGAGATGGCCGGACGGCTGGTGCTCGGATGACGACTCTGCGCACCGATCTGACGACCCCGCCGCCACGCCTGCCGGTCCGGGACAGGGCGGCGGCCCGGCAGCGGGCGTGGGGCGGGGTCTCGCCGATGCTCGGCCGGCTCGCCACCGAGCGGGCCACCGGCGTCCTGGTCCGCGAGCGCGGCTCGCTGTATCTCGCCGACGGCGAGGTCGTGCACGCCGAGAGCCCGGCCGTACCGGGCCTCGACGTGCTGCTCACCGCGCGCGGCACGCTGGACGCGGCGGGCTGGCGGGACGCCGTGGGCGCGGCCGGTGAGCGCAGCCGGGTCGGACGGTTCCTGGTCGAGAGCGGCCGGATCGGCGCGGGCGCCCTGGAGGTGTGCCACCTGGGGGCGCTGTACGACGCCGCGTACTTCGCCCTCTCGCCCAGTGGCGCGCCGGGGCACTTCACGTACGGGGACAGGCACTGGCTCGGTCCGGTGCGCCCGGTGCCGGTGGCGGCGGTGGAGCACGAGACCCTGCGCCGCCGCGCCCTGCTGCACCGGATCTGGCCGGACCCGGCACCCGACAGCGCCCCGCTGCTCCTCTCGGGCAGCCCGGCCGCGCCGACGGTCACCGCCCGCCAGCATGCCGTACTGGCCCTGGTGAACGGTGTCCGTACGGCGGCGGACATCGCCCTGGCGCTGGCCCGCCCGGCCTTCCACACCCTGGTGGACGTACGGCGGCTGGCCGCCGCGGGAGTGATAGCCCCGAAGGCCCCGCCGCCCCCGGCCGTCACCGCTCCTCCGCCACCGTCCGCATCGTCCGTATCGTCCGCTCCCCCGGCTCCCCCCGGGACACTGCCGCCGTCGTTCGCCGACCCGAACATCACGCTGCTGAAGAGGCTCAGGGATGCGCTGGAGGCCCTTTGAACGGCAGCGCCCGCGTGCCGAGAGGAGACAACAACTCATGGCAGCCGAGGCCGAGGTCATGGACGAACTGCGCCGGCTGCGGGCCCGCGTCCCCCAGCTCACCGGCGCGCTCGCGGCCAGCGTCGACGGTCTCGTCCTCGTCCACGACACCCCGGGTGTCGAACCGGAGACGGTCGCGGCGCTCACCGCCACCGCGCTCAGCGTCGCCGTGCGCATGGCGGACGCGACCGGCCAGGGCGACTTCCGCGAGCTGCTGATCCGGGGGGTGTACGGCTATGTGGCGACGTACGCGGCGGGCCGCACGGCCGTCCTGACCCTGCTGGCCCAGGACCGCGTGAACGTCGGCCGCCTGCACCTGGAGGGCCGCCGGGCCGGCCTCCGTATCGGCGAACTGGTGGACGCGGCGGCCGAGTTGGAGCCGCCCCCGACCGGCCCGTCGGGCACACCTCCGACGACCCCCGAACCCACTCCGATGCCCAAGCCCATGCCCATGCCCACCCGACCCAGAACCCAACGCGCGCCACGCACACCGACACCGACACCGACGACCCCAACGACACCGACGACCACGCCCAACGCGCGCACCACCACAGACAGTTGAACCGGAAGCAGGAGAGGAACACCGTCATGGCCACCACAGAGACCGCGTTGAAAGAGGCGCTGACCTCCATCGAGGGCGCCACCGGAGTCGCACTCGTCGACTACACCAGCGGCATGGCCCTGGGCACCATGGGCGGCAGCAAGACGTTCGACCTGAACATCGCCGCCGCCGGCAACACCGACGTCGTACGGGCCAAGATGCGCACCATGGAGCACCTGGGTCTGAAGGGCGAGATCGAGGACATCCTGATCACGCTCTCCAGCCAGTACCACCTGATCCGCATGATGAAGGGCCGCGGCGGCAACGGCCTCTTCCTCTACCTGGTGCTCGACATCAACCGCTCCAACCTGGCGATGGCCCGCCACCAGCTGAAGCGGATCGAGTCGGAGATCGAGGTCTGACCCGACTCCGCCGACCAGGTCAGAGCTGGACGGATACGCCGCTGCGGCGGCGCGCCCCGCCCGGGGTCGCGTCGCCCGCGGCGATCCCCGTGGCGAGGTAGGCCTGGACCGGCGTGCCCGCCGGGGCGCCGGAGCGCGGGCCGAGCGAGTCCACCGGCGCTGTACGGAGTGCCGCCGCGCCCACCCGTGCCGCCCCAGCGGCACGACTGCCCGCAGCCAGGCAGGTTGGGCGGGCGGGCAGCGCCCTCTAAGGGGCGCGGGGCTGTATCTGATCTGCGGCTCCGCCGCGGGGCGCGACCAACCCCCACCGGGCCCGCAGCCGAGCACCTACGGACGGGCGACCTTTCAGGGGCGCGGGGCTGTATCTGATCTGCGGCTCCGCCGCGGGGCGCGACCAACCCCCACCGGGCCCGCAGCCGAGCACCTACGGACGGGCAACCTTTCAGGGGCGCGGGGAACTGCGCGACCAGCCCCCACCGACCCGCAGGCCGACGCACCACCGAATCCGAATCGGACCCCCGTCCGCCCCAAGGATCCAGGGATCCAGGGATCCAGGGATCCAGCCCAGTCGATGCCTACTCGACGAACAACCCCCGAGCCGCCGCCCCCGCGTCGAACTCCTCCAGGCGGGCCTGGGCGTCCGGGAGGTCGTCGCACATGGCCTCCAGGAGGACTCGCCCGAGCAGCATCGGCGCGCAGGCCGTGTCGAAGGCGAGCCCGGTGCCGACGGCGGCCGGCAGCAGCAGGTCGGAGACCTTGGCGACCGGCGCGAACGCCGAGTCGGCGACGGTGACGACGGCCAGCCCCGCCGACCGGGCATAGGCGAGGGTGTCGACGACCTCGCGCGGATGCCGGGGCAGCGCGAAGCACAGCAGGGCCGTCGCCCCGGCCCGCACGGCGGCGTCGATCCGGTCGTGGATCATCGTGCCGCCCTCGTTCAGCAGCCGTACGTCCGGGTGGACCTTGGCGGCGAAGTACGCGAAGCCGTACGCCTGCGAGGCGGCGGCGCGCAGTCCGAGGACGGGCAGGGGCCGGGAGGCGGCGAGCAACTGTCCCGCCCGTTGCACCGGACGCGGGTCGGCGAGCACCTCCGCCAGATGCCTCAGGTTCTCGATCTCGGCCTCGACGGCCTGCTGGTACTCGTTGTACGAGCCCGGCTCGGCGCTCTGTTCGGCCGGGGCGACCTCGCGCAGGTGCCGGCGCAGCGCCGGGTAGCCGTCGAAGCCGAGGGCGACGGCGAAGCGGGTGACGGACGGCTGGCTGACACCGGCCAGTTCCGCCAGCTCGACGCTGGAGAGGAAGGGCACCTCGGAGGCCCGCCGCACCATGCTGTGCGCGATGCGCCGCTGCGTCGGAGTGAGCCGGTGCCCCTCGAAGAGGGCGTGGAGCCGGGCGGCCGGGCTGTCGGGCACGTGTCCGCCCGCACCGCCGCCCCCCACCTCCCAAGCCTCATCCCTGTCCGCACCGGCACCGGCACCGGACGTACCCGCACCGGCACCAGCGGCACCCGTCCCCGTACCGGCCGTACCCGCACCCGCACCCCCGCTGCCGCTGCCGCCCTCGTCCGTACCCGACATGCTCATTCCCCGCTCCCCCTCCAGATGTCCGTGAACCGGTCCAGCAGTGCCGCAGCCGCTGTCACGTCTTCCGTGAGCGGCCGGTCGGCCGTTTCGGCGTCGAGGACCGACTCGGCCAGCTCCAGCGCCCGGCCGGCCGGCAGTTCCGGGTCCGGCCGCAGGTCGCGCTGGCGCAGCGCCCGTACGGCGGCGACCAGTTCACAGCCGACGACGAGACGGTACGCGCCGCACGCGCGCAGTGTCTGACGGGCGGCGAGCGAGGCGAAGCTGGCCTGTTCCTCGACGCCCCGGGAGAGTACAGCGTGCCCGAGCGAGGCGGGTGCGGAGAAGGCCCGCAGGTCACCGAGGGCGGCGCCGGCGGCGTACTCCAGGATCATCACCCCGGAGGCGGCGGGCTCGTGGTCGGCGAGGAACGGGCGCAGGCGAGTGAAGGCCGGCTCGTTGAGGGTTGACAGGCGCGAGGTGGACAGCCGGGCGACCTGGGTGACGGCCAGCCTGAAGTGGTCGAGGGCGAGAGCCAGTTGGGCCTGGTAGAAGCCGCCGTGGTGGTAGGCGGTGAAGTCCTCGGTGGAGATGAGCGGGTTCTCGGCGGCGGCGTTGATCTCGATGGCGAGCACCCCTTCCAGCGCGTCCGCCGCGTCGTGCGCGGGCCCGTGGATCTGCGGCAGGCACCGGAAGCCGTACGGGTCCTGGATGCGTCCGAGGGGAGGGGTCGGCCGGGCCGCCGAGCCGATCAGCTCCCGCATCCGGCGCGCGACCTCGACCGATCCCCGGTGCGGGCGGGCGGCGTGCACGGGCGCGGCGTACGCCTCGTGGGAACCGTCGACGGCGTACAGCGAGAGCGCGGCGACGACCTGCGTGGCGGCGATGAGCCCGCGCAGCTCGTGCACGGCGAGCGCGGACTGCCCGAGGGTGAGGGCGTTGCTGCTGATCAGGGCGAGGGCGTCGTTGTTGTCGAGAGCCTGGGGCTCGGGGGCGCCGGGGACGCTCCAGCCGCGCGGGGCCGATCCGCCC